>JAGWGO010000038.1 GCA_028867395.1 Nitrososphaerota archaeon
GCCTTTACCACTCGCGGAAATAGTGTCAGGTGAGCTCCGTTCAAAAGGCTCAGGGCAATTACATCAACGTCCTCGTCTTCTGCAATCTGCGCCACCCTTTCTGGTGTCGCAAAGAGTCCTGAGTAGATTACTTCCATGCCTGCATCTCTAAATGCCCTGCACAGTACGAGGGCGCCCCTGTCATGGCCATCAAGGCCAAGCTTTGAGACCAAGATCCTGATTCGCTTTGTCTGGGCCTTTTGTGACATAATTTTCAGATTGTAAGGCGGGTCTTAAAACCTTTATTGGAAAAATACTGCGACCAAGTTGGTTCAACAAGATTTTATTGTAGATACGATACGTGATTGTTCTGGATGGATTTGATAAAAGACCTCAAGGCTGGAAACAGGAGGGCAATTGCAAGAGCAATATCGATGATTGAAAATGACGAAAAGCAAGCAAGAAATTTAATAAAAAAAATTTTCAAGACCTCAGGCAAGTCTGTCACCGTAGGCATTACAGGTCCTGCCGGTGCCGGAAAGAGTACCCTGATAAACAAGACAAGCATGGAACTTAACAAGCTTGGATACAAGACTGCGGTTCTTGCAATAGACCCGACAAGCCACATTACAGGGGGGGCAATCCTGGGAGACCGAGTAAGGATGACCGAGTCAACCGACTCTGGAACATACATCCGCAGTATGGCGTCAAGGGGGGCTACAGGTGCGGTATCGATGGCGCTCCGAAACAGCATAAGAATTTTAGAGTTTGCGGGGTTTGACCCGATACTAATTGAGAGTGTCGGCGCGGGCCAGACCGAGGTTGACATATCCAAAGTTGTAGACTTTACTGTAGTTGTATTCAGTCCAAACACTGGCGACAACATCCAAACTATCAAGGCTGGCCTGACTGAGATTGGCGACATTTATCTTGTAAACAAGAGCGACTTGCCTGGAGCAAGCCAACTCTTTGATTCGGTTAGGGATTTTATCGGCATGTCGGAAAAAAATCCGCAGGTCATGATGACCTCGACTAAGACAAACAAGGGGATATCCGAGTTTGCAAAAAAACTCCAGGAGATGGTGGATTCAAAGAAGAGATCGAAAAAACAAAAGGAAGAATCTATGCTTGACGCTGAACTGCGGGATATTGTTTTAAATAATGTCAAAAATAAAGTGAGCACTATGCTTGATTCAAGCAAGACTTATGTTAAATATCTAAAGATGGTACAAAAAAAGACACTTGACCCATTTGAGGCAGCAGACAAGATTACAAGATCATTGAAGTGATACTCTATGGAAAAGATAAAGACCGACTCTAATATCCAGGTAAAGCGCTACTACGACTCTAAGGTAAAGCCAAAGAGCAAGCCAGAGGAACCAGGCAAGTATCCGTTCACAAGAGCAATCCACCCAGGAATGTATAGGGACAGGCTGTGGACCATGAGACAGTACACTGGATTTGGAACTGCAAGTCAGACAAACCAGAGGTTCAAGTACCTGCTTGAGAGGGGCCAGACAGGACTTAGCATGGCATTTGACCTGCCAACTCAGATTGGATATGACGCAGACGACTCGCATGCAGAAGGCGAGGTAGGAAAGGTCGGAGTATCGATAACATCCCTCAAGGACATGATGACATGCTTTAACGGAATACCTCTTGACAAGGTAAGCACATCTATGACAATTAACGCAACAGCCTCCACGCTGCTCTCGCTCTATATCGCAGCAGGCGAGTCGCAGGGAGTAAAGAGCGAACAGTTACGCGGAACTACTCAAAACGACATACTCAAAGAGTATATCGCAAGAAACACCTACATCTATCCCCCAAGGCCATCGATGAGGCTGATTGGAGACATGATAGAATATTGTTCCAAAAAAGTTCCACAATGGTATCCTATATCGATATCAGGATATCACATGAGAGAAGCAGGATGCAACGCAGTCCAAGAAGTTGCGTTCACACTTGCAAACGCAATCGAATATATCGATACATGTGTTGACCGCGGTCTGAAGATTGACGACTTTGCGCCAAGGTTATCGTTTTTCTTTTGCTGCACAAGCGAGTTTCTAGAAGAGGTCGCCAAGTTCAGAGCAGCGCGAAGAATCTATGCAAAGATAGTAAAGGAGAGGTTCCATGCAAAGGACAAAAAATCTATGCAGCTAAAATTCCATGTACAAACATCAGGCGAATCGCTGACAGCACAGCAGCCCGACAACAACATTGTGCGAGTCGCAGTGCAATCGATGGCAGCAGTCCTTGGAGGATGCCAGTCGCTGCACACAAACTCTAAAGACGAGGCACTTGCGCTGCCAACAGAAGCCGCTGTAAAGATTGCGCTGAGGACACAGCAGATTGTGGGCCACGAGAGCGGCATTACCAAGACTGTAGACCCCCTTGCAGGATCATACTATGTCGAGTATCTGACTGACAAGATAGAAGAGGAGGCACTCAAGTATCTCAAGAGAATTGACAGGATGGGAGGCTCACTTGCAGGAATTGAAAAGGGATTCTTCCAGTCAGAGATTAGGCAGAACGCATACAGGCTCAAAAAAGAGATCGACAGCAACGAGAGAATCATAGTTGGAGTAAACAAGTTTACCGACTCGGCAGAGGAAAAGCCTGAGATAATGAAGATTGACGACAGCATACAGGTCATGCAGGAGCAAAACTTGAAAGATCTTCGAAGCACGCGAGACAACAAAAAGACAGAGGCCGCGCTTTCCAAGATGAAGAGCGTTGCAGAAAAGGAGGAGAACCTTATGCCATACATACTTGAATCGGTTCGAAGCTACGCAACACTTGGCGAGATAAGCAATACATTTAGAGAAGTCTTTGGAGTATACCAGCCAAAGGAGTCGTTCTAGGATGCGAATTGATCACATCGCAATTGCAGTAAACAACCTAGACGAGGCAGTAAAGGAGTACCAAAAGGTACTTGGCGTAAAGGATGTAGAGTTTGAGACAGTAGAGACTGAGGGCGTAAGGGTTGCAATACTTCATCTTAACAACTCTAGAATAGAGTTGATGGAGGCTACAAAAGATTCAAGCCCGATTAAAAAATTTCTGGAGACACGAGGCGAGGGTCTGCACCACATTGCTCTTGAGACTGAAAAGATCGAGGGCGAAGTTGACAGGATGAAGGAAAGCGGCGTGAGGTTTTTGGGCGAGGTAAGGCCTGGCTCGCGCGGAACAAAGATTGCGTTTATCCATCCAAAGTCTCTTCACGGCGTGCTAACGGAGCTCTGCTCGCACCCCAAGTAATTTTATTCAACTAGTTTTAGCGTATCAGACGCAGTGATTATTCCGACAATCTTGCTCTGCTTTGACACAAGTACACACTTGGAATATCGTATAAGCGAGACCAGAGTCTTGACTGGGGTCTCAAAATCTACAATTGGCGGGCGAGGCTCCATTATCTCTGCAAGCCTTATCTTCTTTCTTTGAGTCTCGTCGTTGTCAATGATGTGTTTTACAATGCCGTCTTCTGTTACTACTCCGACCACTTCGTTTCCTTCAAAGACAGGCACCTGGCTGATTGAAAGGTCTTGCATTTTTCTAATTGCATCATGTAGCGAGTCACTTGTCTTGAGCTTTACAATTTCCTTGCTGCAAATGTCACCTGCCTTCATCGAGGACTGGCTCTCAAGGGACCACAGAACCTCGAAAATTTTTCTTGCTGTCGCGTAGCTTGGCTGGCATCTTCCAGACTCTATCTGGTTTATCATGGATGTGCTAACGCCTGTAAGCGATGCGAGCTTTTGCTGCGTAAGTCCAATCTTGAGCCTTGCCTGCTTTATTGATTCAAGTCTAGGTAACATACTGCAGAATCAAGTAGCATCGTTCGATATTTCAGTTTTCGCGAGAGTTACCTGTCACGGGTAGTCTTGTTTGTCTTTTGTTCAAGTGAGGCCTGGGCGGATGCAAGTATCGCTATTGGGACCCTGTGGGCAGACGCGCTGACATAGGTCAGGCCTGAATCGTTGCAGAACTTGATTGAGCGCGGGTCTCCGCCGTGCTCACCGCAAACTCCAATCTCGAGATTGCGCTTTACCGCCCTGCCTTTTGAGATTGCAATCTTCATGAGGCTACCTACCCCGTTTACGTCAAGTGACTGGAATGGGTTTTCAGGCATTATCTCCTTTTCAAGATACTGGGAAAGAAACTTGCCCTCGGCGTCTTCTCTGCTAAAGCTAAATACTGCCTGGGTAAGATCGTTTGTCCCAAAACTGAAAAACTCGGCTGTTTGCGCAAGCTCGTCTGCCGTAAGGCACGCCCTTACAACCTCCATCATTGTTCCAAAGTTCATCCTGAGCCTGACATGGTATTTTGATTCTACATCTGACTTGATTGCATCGTAGATCTTTTTGATGTACACAAGCTCGGTTGCACTTCCGACCTGCGGAATCATTATCTGCGGATGAATGTCGACCTTTTCTTTTGCAAGCTCGGCAGCTGCTTCACATATTGCCCTAATCTGCATCTCGTAAATCTCAGGATATGTGACACCGACTCTGACTCCGCGGTGGCCCATCATTGGGTTTACCTCTGCAAGTTCTTTTGCCCTGTCAAGAAACTTTTGAGTCAATGATATCTCAGATACATCTCCATGACCCTCAAGGGAATGAATCTTGTTTATCAGAGTCTCTATGTTTGGCAAAAACTCGTGCAACGGTGGATCTAATAGTCTAATTGTAACATGGTATCCTTTCATGATGCTCAAGATATCTTTGAAATCTTGTTTTTGTAGCACGCGAAGTTTTTCCAAGACGATTTTTCTCTCCTCAATTGACTTTGCCATTATCATATCTACAAAGACTGAGAGCCTGTCTTGCGCATTGAACATTCTTTCTGTCCTGCAAAGACCAATTCCTTTTGCGCCATACATGCGCGCAAGTCTTGCAGCCTCTGGTGTGTCAGCGTTTGCCCTTATGCCAAGTTTCTTGAACTTTTCTGACCACTCTAATATCGTCCTAAAATCATCTGTTAGCTTGGGTTCTACAGTTGGAATCTCGCCTGCGTATACACTTCCGGTGCTTCCATCGATTGTTATTATCTCGCCCTCGTGAATTGTCTTGCCGTCAGCAAAAAACTGCTTTGTAGAATAATCTATCCTAAGGTCGGAGCAGCCAACAATGCATGGCTTGCCCATTCCTCGGGCCACAACTGCCGCATGCGATGTCTTGCCTCCTCTGCTTGTCAGTATTCCAACAGACGAGAAAAACGCAGGGACATCCTCAGGTTTTGTCTCCTCTCTAACTAGAATGACTCGGGTGCCATTGTCTCCTGCAATAGTGGCTCGTTTTACATCAAAAATTACTATACCAGAGGCAGCACCAGGGGAAGCAGGTATTCCTCTTGTCATGGGGGAGATCTTTTTTGTTGCTTCCGAATCAATTGTCTTGTGCAGTACCTGGTCAAGGTCTTCAGGATGGAGACGCAGTATTGCGCGCTCTTTTGTTATGAGGCGCTCCTTTACCATGGAGACTGATGTTTTTAGCATTGAAGCAGCATTCATCTTTGCGGAACGGGTCTGCAAGAGATAGAACTTGCCCTTTTCTACTGTAAACTCGATGTCTTGCGGTTCCTTGAAATGTCTTTCAAGCTTGTAGCATGTCTTTAGCAATTGTCTGAAAGTTGTTGGCATCTCTTTTACCATGTGGTCTATCTGTTGTGGAGTTCGTATGCCAGCTACCACATCCTCGCCTTGCGCGTTGACAAGATACTCGCCAAAGATCTTTTTTGAGCCGTCTGAGGGGTCGCGAGTAAATACGACTCCTGTCGCACTGTCATTTCCCATGTTGCCAAAAACCATTGTCACAACACTTACTGCAGTACCGCTTGCGACCTCTTTTGAGATCTTGTACTTTTCCCTGTAGACTATGGCCCGCTCACCCATCCAGCTCTTAAAGACTGCCTCTACTGCAAACTCTATCTGCTTGTATGGGTCTTCTGGAAATGGTTTTCCCGAATACTCCTTGCAAATTTGCTTGTACTGCGATACTATATCTCGAAGCGACTCTTCGTTTAGTTCGTAGTCGTGATGCACTCCCTGTCTTGTTTTTGCATCGCGCAATATGGTCTCAAATTTCTTGTCATCGATGCAAAAGACTATCTTTCCAAATAACTGGACAAACCTTCGGTAAGAGTCCAAGGCAAATCTTGGATTCTTGCTTGACTCTGCAAGCCCAACCACAGTCTTGTCGTTTAGCCCCAAGTTGAGAATCGTGTCCATCATGCCGGGCATGGAGACTGCGGCTCCTGACCTTACTGACACAAGTAACGGGTTTTTCTCAGAGCCAAACTTCTTGCCTGTCCTTCTCTCAATTTTTTGCACGTTTCGTTTTACTTCAGGCATTAGGTTTCTTGGCAGTCTCTTGTTGTTGGCATAATATCTTGTGCAAACCTCGGTTGTAATCGTAAATCCTGGAGGGACTGCAAGCCCAAGCCTTGTCATCTCCATGAGGCCTGCGCCCTTGCCTCCAAACAATTTTTTATTCTTGCCGTCTCCCTCGTTAAAAAAGTAAACAGACTTCACATAAGGAGTCAGTTATGGTGGAATATCAAATTTTTCTGCGTTTTGTGAAGGCAAGAGCAAACTCTTCGATTGACTCTTCCCAGTTCTTTGACTTGACAATGCCGCTTGCAACCAATATTCCGTCTGCCCCAAGGTCAAGTGCCTTTGCCACGTCATCTCCTGAGACAATACCTGCACCGCAGAGAAGTTTGGTCGAGTTCTCTGCTCTCTTTACTGCCTTTACGGAATCCGTGATTACCTCAGGTCTTTCCTTTGATACTGCCTTGCCACTTCCTATCAGCTCTGGCGGCTCTATTGCGATATAATCAGGCTCAAGTCTTGCATACTTTGTTGCCTCGTCTACGTCCCTTACGCAAACAATTGACGTCATCCCTAAACTCTTGAGCCTTGCAACAATCTCTTCTATCTCTTTTGGAGATATCGTGTGCTCGCTGTGGTTGACAAGAGAACCTTGGACGTTTGATTTTTTCAAAAGCTCAGGAACCACAAAGCCTGTAGTGCTGCCAACCTTTGCAACATCGACATGCTGTGAAAATACCGGAATTGCGACCTTTGCAACCTCGGATATTAGGTGCTGTGGCGGGCAGACAACGATTTGCGTTTTGTGTTTCTTGGCAACTTTGGATGCAGCCTGTGCCAACTTTATCGAGTGCGAGTCTGCAATCTCTTCATAGTTTTTAAAGTTGATGACAAACAATGCCTTTTCAGATGACTTTTTCTCACTCCTATATATCAAGAGATTGTTTGAGACTTGGCAACAAAATAACTTGTGCGATATTTAGTAGCGTGATTATCAAGTTTGATATTTTCCAAGTATGTTATAACGAAAGACATCCAATGTAAAATTGTGACAAGCTTCCAAAAGAAACCCTCAAGTTTGAGCTATACTGTCAAGACTGAAAAGACAATAAACCAGGCAGTAGAAGACATAACGTCTAGTCTAAAAGAGGTCGGTTTTGGAGTCTTTGGAACTCTGAATTTCAAGGAACTTTTGAAAAAGAAAGGGGTTGACCTCAAAGATGAGTATCGACTGCTTGAGGTCTGCAATCCATCGGCTGCAAAACAAGCACTAGAGTCAAACCCGGAGGTAGGTCTGCTCTTGCCCTGTACCATAGCAGTATACCAAAGACACAATGATAATTTCATCAGTCTTGCAAAACCTACCTCGCTTCTTGCCACTCTTCCTGACAGGCAGCTAGATGAGTTTGGAAAAGAGATTGAGCAAAAACTTGTGGAAGCAATTCAAAAGGTAAAGTGATTGAAAAAATGGCAAAAAAGATTTCAAGAATACTTGTACCCTTGGATGGCTCAAAAAACTCGCTTCGGGGATTAGATCTTGCAATCGGCCTCGCAAGGCAGTGCAACGCTACAATTACGGGTCTATACGTAATTCCATTTTACATGCCGCTTACAGGTCCAAGAGTGTTTGGTCCCTACAGGGCAGAGCTTCTCAAACAGATATACAAATTCATGAACTCTGCCAAAGTTCTTTCTGCAAGAAACGGCATTGTCTTTTATGAAAAGATAATCAAGGGAGACGTGATATCTACGGATATAGTAAATTATGCAAGCAAGAAAAAGTTTGATCTCATGGTGATATCATCAAGGGGGTTTGGACCTCTAAAGGATCTCTTCTTGGGAGGTGTATCAAACGCAGTAGTGCACAAATCAAAGGTGCCAGTACTAGTAGTCAAGTAGGACTGTATCATAAAATTACAAATTGATTGATTTTAAGCAAAATTTCATATTCAGAACGTTGGGGGTTGTACTTTGTTGAATGCAAAGACACTTGTAATTTCTGGAATCGTGGCTGCAGTTGTAATATTTTCAACGATATATCTTATGCCGATTAGTCTTCGCCCCGTTGCTAATCCATCTAACACTACGATCTTCAACCAGACTGCCATGCTTGAGCGAGGAAACGTTGAGATGGGATTTAACCAGAGCATGATACACCATCATTTCATGGCAACCCCGTCAGGCGGTGAGATTATGATAATGTCAACTAACACAAATGACACCAAGACCATAAATGAGATTAGGTCACATATCAGAGACATCCAGTACGAGTTTTCACAAGGAAACTTTACAAAACCATTTTACATTCATGCCCAGGTGGTTCCAGGCACTGATGTCATGGTTGCAAAAAAAGACCTGATTCAATATTCTGTAAAAGACATCGATGGAGGATCTATCTTGATTCTCACAACAAACGATACCGAGTTGCTAAATGCAATACAGCAATTCATGGTCTTTCAGTCAAGCCAACACATGGGTCACTAGTTCTATTTATCCAGTTGATATCAGAGCAAGATAGAAAATCACAATGACTCCAAAGACCACAAGCCCGATTGTTGCAAAGTACATGATGTTGTGTCGTGGTACGTAAATGCCCGCCTCTATTGCCTTTTGCGCCTTTAGATAATTTGCAAGGGAATAGATCAAAAGCAGTATACCAAGGCCAATCATGCTCACACCAAGCCAAGTCGAAAAAGAATGAGCCGAGATGTTTGTTGGCATTGCCTGGTTTTTTGCTATGATTCCAAACTCTCGGAGAAATAGACTGAACCTTGCCACAACAAAACCAAGCCCCATGAGCGCTATGCATGTGCGCAGCCATGCAAGAAACGTACGTTCGTTTGCAAGATACTCAGTTGAGCGGTCGAGTTTTTTGTCTTCGGGCAACTATGTGAAGCTAAATCACATCTGCATATAAGGTTCGGGGTTTCAATCCACGCAAATCACGATTA
>JAGWGO010000267.1 GCA_028867395.1 Nitrososphaerota archaeon
AAGCCGTTAAGATAGCATGGCAGCCGAGATAGAGGAGGCTGGAAAGACACTGCTTGAGACTCCAGTGGGATATGTGGAGCAGACAATATCTGATATCATAAGAAAGCCTGTCTATCTCAAAGTAATCGAGCAAAACTCTGTGTCGGGCACAAGATATGCAAGAAAGGTGGTAATTGGACATGACAAGTTTCCAATACTTCGCGCCTTTGTAACGTTTGACTCTAGAGTAATTCCAAAGCCCGTGATGGCTGCGCTCTTGCAAAAAAAGGAAAGCATTGGAAGGATACTTCGCATTAACAAGATAGATGCGCAGAGAAGACCAAAAGCAACAAACTTTGACCACGCAAGAAAGACTGTCACAAGGGAGTATGAGATCCTATGCGGAGACTCGGTATGGTTCCAAGTACTAGAAGAGATAAGGCTAGACTTTCTTTGTGCCTGTAAGGATGGCTGAGCAGCCAATCGTAAGATACTTGACCTCTACGTTCAGCCCTTTTCTTTCCATGATATACTTGTACCGCTCAACCCAGTTTGATGTTCTAATTAATCTCGGAAGATATCTGAATACATCTTTCCAGCCTGGGACAAAAACTCCAATTCTGTTGAGCACAAGAAAATAGAGATTCCACAAAAGCCTTACTGCCTTGTTTTTTGGTAAAGTAAAATCATGCAAGATTATCTTGCCCCCAGCATTGACGTGGCGCAGGCACATTTCCACTAGAATCTCCGGGTTGCAGTACTTTGGAATGTAAGATGATGTAATGCAATCAAAAACAACATCAAGGTCTAGGTCTTCTGCATCATGGAGCAGAAATGAGACATTGGCGTGATGACATCTTGTTTCTTGCTAACCTGAGATACTCTTCTGTGATGTCGACTCCGGTTATCTTTGCGCCTAGAAATTTCTCTGCAATCTTTAGTGTCAATATTCCAGTTCCGCAGGCAAGATCAAGAACAGGATAACATTTTGTGATTCTCTTTACAATCTCTTTTTTCCATCGAGTGTCTTGCCCAAAAGTTGTCAGACCTACCACTTTGTCATAGGACCTTGCATTTTTGCCAAAAAATTGCTTGGCTAGCCCCTTAGGAGATTCCTTTATCGATGATCTCATTCCGAATGTCCTTTGGGTATTTAGCTGAAATCAAACATGAACTTTGCTGGGTCAGAGTCAAACTCTGACTTGCAGTTTGAGCAGCAAAAGTAAACATCCCTGCCATCCATTGTAGATTTCAGACTAGACTGTCCCTCATCCACTTCCATACCACAAACTGGATCTATTGCCATCTTGGTGTTATAATACGTCGAGGTGGAATATAACTAAGACGTAAATTCTTTTCATTATACGAAAAAATCTAATTTCTACCAGACTTTTTTTTTAACGCGTTTTCCTATCTGCTCCTTAAACTGTTTGTTGTTTTGAGGAATCACGCAGAATATATGTGAATATCTGTCATGACAATAGATACAAGTGAAAGCCAGCCTTCTGCTCATGCCTGTAATTGCATTTCTTGCTATGATGATAACAACTACTGCCAGTGCAGATAATGCTTCAACACCGCAGTGGATTGAAAACGACGTCAAGTGGTGGTCAGAAGGCGCAATAAGCAGCGCTGACTTTACTGCAGGGATGCAGTATCTTGAGCAACAAGGAATCGTTCCAGTCCAGTATCTGTCTCAGGCAACCTCCACTACAAGCACCCCTGATGACAATGACAGGGCCATGTCTGTTGTCGTGCGCTTTGTAAACATCCAGAACGCTCCGTCCGGGATAGGATCAGAG
>JAGWGO010000268.1 GCA_028867395.1 Nitrososphaerota archaeon
CCAGCATAGACCAATGCAGATTCAAGATTACATCAGTGCGGGCAAGATTGCATCAGAGGTAAGGGAGAATGCAAGAAAAAAATACCATGTAGGTTCTACACTTTTTGAGATTTGCGAATCAATTGAAAAAGAGATAGAGCAGAAGGGAGGCAAGTGTGCCTTTCCTGTAAATGCAAGTCTTAACGAGATTGCCGCGCATTACACTGCAGAACCAAACGACAACATTGTAGTCAAAGACACAGATCTCTTGAAAATTGATTTGGGTGTTCAAATAAACGGCTACATCGCAGACACTGCAGTGACAGTATGCTATGACCCAAACTATGACTACTTGGTGCAGGCTGCAGAGGCTGCCCTAAAGGATGCAATATCCATCATGCATGCAGGCACAAAATCAAGCGATGTTGGAAAGACAATTGAGAGTACCGTAAAGCAGATGGGCGGAGTTCCAATTGCAAATCTGAGCGGTCACTCACTTGAGCAGTATACCATTCACGCAGGCAAGTCAGTGCCAAACATATGGTCGATTGGGTCATTTTCTTTTCTAGCAACAGAAGCCTATGCATGCGAACCTTTTGTCACAACTCCCGACGGCCTTGGATTTGTGCGCGAGGGCAAGACTAGAAACATATTTTCTCTTGCTACAAGAAAGCGTGCAAAAGACGAAGATGCAAACAAGATGATTGATTTTCTCTGGAAGAAATTCAACATGCTTCCCTTTGCGTTAAGATGGCTCATATCAGAATGGGACGAAAAGACTGCAAGGGCGTTACTTGACAAGCTCATTCAAAACAAGATTGTACGATCGTATCCAATTCTTGTGGAGGCAAACAGCCAGAGAGTAGCGCAGGCAGAGCACACATTCATACCTCAGGAAAACGGTGTGATTGTGACCACTATTTGAGAACTTCGCCGTAGATCTTGGCAATCATCATCTGACCATTGTTGCAAGACGTGCATTTTCCAGTCTCCTTGAAGACGTAATCGTCTTTTGCAAACTTTCGTTTCTTTGTTGCGTTGCATGAGTTGCACTGTTCAACGGAGTATGGCTCAATTACCTCCTGCTTTTTTCTAAACGATATCATTGTGAAACCCCTATTGTGTTTCCAACGCCAATTATCATTGCAGACTGGCCTGCCTTGGTGGTGTCTCGTATCATGTCATATATTTGGGCGGTGGTTTTTTCTGCAGTGTCGGCAATCTCCTTTTTCATCAATGTGATTGCCTCCTTGATTGATTGTTTTATCACAATTGCGTAAATTGGTATGTTGTGTCTTGTAGCAGCTTCCTCTATTTGGAATCGCTCTGTGCCAATTCCTCCAATTGCGGCGCCAAACCCTTGAGCAATAGAGCCAGTATCTTCGCCTTCTAGCTTCAATGCAGCATCAACCATTACAATCACGTCTGGTTTCTTCTCTGCGATTATCTTTTCAACTGCTTCCCCTGGCCTCCCTACAGTACCTGCCGGTCCCTCTGCCTTTAAGAGCAAGAGCTTGCGGCCCTCAAAGTCTTTCTCGCTCCAGACTGTCTCCTGGGCAGCCTCCATTTTTTTCGTATCAAGCATCATCTTGCCTACAATCATCGGACCGATGCCATCACCTATTGGTTGACCTTGCTTGAACGCACCCACTGCAGTCTTGAGAGCTTCGGCTTCCTCCATGATGAAAGGAATCATCATTTGCAGAGGCAGGATAAGCGGAAAGTTGTTTTGTTTTTTTGCAGTAAGGAAGAGGTGCCTGACACTTTTGTAAAGGAGGTGGATTGTGGTCACA
>JAGWGO010000269.1 GCA_028867395.1 Nitrososphaerota archaeon
TTTTTACGAGACGAACCTTCCCCCGCTTCGTGAATTTCCCATTTTTGCCCATTTCAGGGCATGAAACATCTGTTCCGCTAGGCGTTCCGCTTTGGCGTTTCATAATGTCCCTCATAAAACATCGATTCCATAAGATGCCCATGTCAAAACAACAATACAGGTCAGAAATGGGCATCATCGCTGATATCCTGGGTGTAACCATGGATGGCGGAATACAGGGGGTTATAGTCTCTGCCATCTCTAGAAGGGCAAACCTCTCTCACTATGCAGTCTTGGAGAAATGCCAGAAGTTGATAGATGCAGGTCTAGTAGAATCGATGAAGGCAGACAGGAACAGGCTGTTTAGGATTACGGAGAAGGGAATTAGGTTCTTTCAGGAATTTCAGAGATTTCAGGGTGTAGTCCAAGGACTTAACCTAAGGTACTAGAAGAATGTACCATAACATCTCGGTGATCCAAGCAGAAGTGCCAGCAGAAGCAATGCTTTTTGTAAGGATTACCTATATCCTGACAGCAATGCTGAAGGCTCCCATAATTGCTGTCTGTCTTTTTACACTTGCTTTTTCCTCTTGTATACAATATGCATTAAGCTCAACTAAGGCACTAGAGTTCACTGTCTATGCTGACGGCACTACTCACGTCTTCTATCAAACTGATGTCGATCCGCAATCCCCTGATGCTGTAATTGGGCTATATAGCAATACCACTGAAAATCTTGTTATACGAGACCAGAATGGGACATTGCTTTCAGGTAAGGTAAACGGCAACAGTGTAGACGTAGAGACCCTTGGAGCTTCATCAATTAAGGTGGATTACGACACGCCCGATCTCGTGTCCAAAAGTGGAAAGACATGGACATTTCAGGTAACTTCTCCAATTGATTATTCTGTTCTTCTACCTGCAAACACCGTGATTGTAGGCATGAGTGCAACTCCGTCAAACTTGCAGGTTGTAGGAGACCAGTCTCTTATCTCACTCCCAAGTGGACCTGCTGATATTAACTACATTTTTGGCGTATTGGGAACTAGCCAGACTGCAACCTTGGCAGTCCAAAAAGCTCAAGATTTCATAAACACAGTAAATTCAGAGAACATAAAGACACCGCTGGCGTCTGAAAAACTTGATGAGGCAAATACTGCCTTCAATCAGGGAAGATATTCTGATGCAGAAGCTCTAGCCAACGATGCTAAAAACTTGGCCGTCCAGGAACAACAGACAGCTCTTTCCACACCAAAACCATCTGACGATAGCATCATGACTCCGGTTTTGATTGCAGCCGGCGCTGCAGCAGCAGGCACCACGGTATTCATCATACTGAGAAGAAGTAAGAGTACAAGGGAGACTCCAGTGCCACAGATACCACAGAATAATTACGTCTCTCCTGACAAAGAGACAATCTTTAGACTGAAACCAGAACTGCGCCAAGAAGACAAAGATATCGTAGCGTTCATCTCCGAAAAGGGAGGTAGGGTTTTTGAAAGTGAAATTCGTAAAAAATTCCTTTTACCGCGCACTACAATGTGGAGAGCTATAAAACGCTTAGAAAGAGAAGGGGTTGTGGAAATAGAAAAAGTAGACCAACAGAATCTAATAAAACTTCAAAAAGTTGAGGAGGATAAGCAATGAAAAAATCATTAATGTTTCTTTTGATCTTGACTGCTACAATGATCTTTGTCATACCATCAAAGTCATATGCTGACCCGCAGTTAGATACTTTGCTCAATATAGCAACTCAGGCCAGGGATAGCCTTAGCAT
>JAGWGO010000039.1 GCA_028867395.1 Nitrososphaerota archaeon
AAGATCTTTTGGTGAAAGTCTGACCTCTTCTAACAGTTCCCGAATCTTTCCGCTCTTTCGCAGCCTTCTGAGACGCACGTTAGGGTAAGACATTACAAAAAATACGATTTTCTAGCAATATAATTTGTTACTCTTTTGTCTTATAGTCAAAGAGCTTTGTGACAGTCTTGAGAATCTCCGAGTCTCCCTGCTCTGATGCTTTGCGCAGGTTGTTCATCGGAACCGATATGATGTCTTCCACTATGGCTTGCGTTAGCTGATCAATGATGCGAATTTTTTGCTCGTCTTTTTCTCCTAGCATCTGCAATGCCTTTTTGAGTTCCTTGATGCGGGCCTGATCAATTTCTTTGAAGACGTTTTTTACTATTGGTTCTACTTCGAGTCTTTTCATTGCAGCCTCCATTACTGGGATCTCCTCGTTAATTATCTTCTCCGCTGCCGAGACCACGCCCATCCTTGTGCGCATGTTCTTGTCCACCATTTCCGCAATCTGGTCTAGGTTCATCATCTTTATCTTTTTGATAGTTGCAACATTTTCGTCTACAGTTCTTGGGTTTGAAAGGTCCATTATCATCATGCCATTTTTGCGCGATTCCATTGCTTCCTTTATTCTGTCATATGTTACCAAAAAGTACGGCGCTATTGTTGCTACAAAAAGCACGTCGACTAGCTTGAAATTTGCAATCGTGTTTTCAAAACGCACTGGGTTTCCCCCTGCAGTTTCTGCAAAAGATTTTGAGCGCTCAAATGTTCTGCTTGTAACATCAAAGTCTATTCCACGCTTTTTGAGCGATTTTGCAACAAGGCTTGCGGCCTCTCCTGTTCCTATCAAGAGTATCTTTTTTGATTTTAGGTCGTCAATGTTATCTTCCGCTAGTTTTACTGCCATGGAGCCAATCGAGATGCTTCCCTTGCTGATTCCAGTTGCCTGCCTCACCCTAGCGCCTACTCGTATTGCTTTGTCAAACAGCGTGTTAAGCGCATTGCCTGACGCCCTCATCTGGCGAGCTGCATTGATTGACTCTTTTATCTGTCCCAGAATCTGTTCTTCTCCAACTACAAGTGAGTCAAGTCCCGAGGTTAGTTTTAACAAGTGCTGATATGCATCCACCCCTTGCGATATCTCTAGGTTTTCCTTGAATGCGTTTTCCTCAAGTCCAGAGACAGAAGCCCAAGTCTTTTTTATCCTCTCAAGGTTTTCACCATTTCCGAATCCAAACAACTCTACCCTGTTGCAGGTCTGCAACAGCACACACTCTTGCAGTCCAGAATGCTTCAGAAATGACTCGTATGCAGAGTCTATATCGCGAAATGTAAACCTCTCAAGCATGTGAATAGGAGACTTTCTAAAAGTAACTCTTGCGTTGATTACTTCACTTGTCAATTCAGATCACCCAACATCTCGATCACCTGTTTCTGTGCTTTTTTTAAATTTCCGTGAGCTATTAATTGTTTGATACGATTGTCATTCATGACCTTATAGAGGAACTTTTTGCGCTCAGGAAATGTGCCAAGTTTCGTCTTTGCGGCACGCCTGGCAAAGTCCTGCAGCTTTATTTGGTAAATGTCCTCCTTTTTGATTAGTTTTTTGAATACTTTTTCAGCCTGCATCCTCAGCCTTCTTGCCATTGCAGGGCTTCGCCCTCCAGTCGAGACTGCGATCTGCACCGTATCCTGGATGTTTATGACAGATCCAAAAGCAAAGTCAGAGACCTCCGGGTCGTCTGCTGCATATGCATAGCAACGCTTCTTTTTTGCCTGCTCTACAATCTTTCTGTTAAGTTCCCTGTCGTCTGTTGTAGCAAGCACTGCAAACGGTTTGTATTTTTTTATAAAATCAGCGTTTACAAGTTTCATTTTTTTGAATTCAATCTTTTTTTGTCTGACGTACTTGTCAATCTGCCTGTTAGTTGAATCACTGATCAGAAGAATCTTGCAGTCCTGAGTCAATAGTGCGTTCACCTTCTTTAGGCCCTCGTTTCCCCCGCCAACAACAATTACAAGATTTCCCTTTAGGTTGAGGTCGACTATCAACGATCTCGCTGTCTTTGTAAGATATTTATAAGTTCCATGGAAATCTAGGTAACATTTTTAATTGTAGTTACGGCCCGTTGTTGGTATACATGGACAAACTGGACAAAGAGATTCTAAATGAGATCCAGTGGACTTTTCCTCTTGATACAAGACCGTATTCTGCAATTGCAAAAAAATTTCAGATCTCAGACGAGGAACTGATGAAAAGGCTTTGTGCGCTAAAAGAGTCTGGCGTAGTTCGACAGCTCTCTGCAATATTTGACACGCGAAGGCTTGGCTATAAGAGTGCACTTGTTGCAATGGCAATTGATGCAGACAAGCTTGACTATATTGCAAGTCAGATAAACAGACACCCGGGTGTCAGTCACAATTATGAAAGAAACCATGAGTACAACTTGTGGTTTACCTTGGCAGTCCCGCCAGGTTCAGATTTAAAGTCAGAGATTGACAAGTTCTCAAAGATAAATGGAATCAGAAAAGTAAGGATGCTTCCAACAATCAAGCTATTCAAGATCGGAGTAAAGCTTGAGATGGTAGAAGATAAAAAGGCAGCGGTAAAGCCAAGCGAAGAGAAAAAGAAGATAAAGGAAGTAAAGTTTGTCGCAACAGATGAGGATAAAAAATACATCAGGGAACTGCAAAAGGATCTAGAGATAACAGAAAGGCCATTTTTGAAATCCGCACAAAGTCTAGGCATAACAGAGGAGCAGCTTCTCGAAAAAGCAAGATACTATGAAGAGATTGGAGTCATGCGTAGATTTGCGGCAATACTAAGGCACAGGGAAGCAGGTTTTGTGGCAAACGGCATGATAGTGTGGAAGGTACCAGAGGAAAGAATAGAAGAGGTTGGCGCAAAGCTTGGGGCGTTTCCGCAGGTGAGTCATTGTTACCAGAGACCTGTCTATGCCGACTGGCCATACAATGTATTCTCAATGGTTCACTGCAAGTCAAATGACGATGTGCAGAAGGTTACCCAAGATATAGAGGGCCAGATAGATGTGCACGACTATAAGATACTTTTTAGCTCGCGAGAGTTCAAAAAGACTCGTGTAGAATATTTTGTAGAGCACGAATTCAAAATAGAAGAAACAATACCCGCATAGATTCAAAAATAAAATAAGAAAGATTTACTGTATCTCTACTTTAGAACCTGGAACAGCATCAAGTGTTACTCTGATTGTCTTTACCTTGCTTTTGTACATAAAGTATTTTTTGCCTGCGTTGTTTGTTGCACCAGATATCTTGACAAACCCGAGCTTGTGCAGTTTTCTCACCCATCTGTACACCTGGGTTAGAGGAATGTTGCAATTGGTGCTTATATCATAGGCCGATCTTGGAGACTCCATAGAATACTCTAGTACCTTCATGGCCTGCTCGTTTGATATTATTTTCAGTACTGCGTTGCGGATGTTTTCCTCGTCCACGTCCCTTCCTAGAAGAAGAATTTGCACAGCTAGTCTTTTTCTCGATATGATATAACAAGGCTGATTAGAATGTGTTTATGTGCAAACAGTTGCAAACATCTAGTCGCTGAACTTGAAAGAGATCATGCCAGAGTTATAGTCAAACTGTATCTTCTTGTCAAGCACATCTGCAAATATCAGTTCAAGAACGGTCTTGTGGTACAACGACCAGTTCTCACCAAGGTCGTGCTTTAGAATAAAGGTGTGGTATCCATTTTTCATGTTGTGGTTTATCTCAATTGAGGATGCTTTCATCCTTGCCTCAAACCATGACAGAAAAGAGCTCAGGCTGATATCACCCTTCATGAAAAGTGCGATGTCTCTTACAACATTTTTTCCAATCCTGTTTGCCATTTCAACTATTTCTTCTTTTGACATCTTTCCAAAGAGCTCAACTATGATGGGCTTGGCAATTGGAACCATCCCAACCTTTGACTCGAACATGTCCCACTCGACGTATCTTTTGAATATCTGGTTGACAAATGTGTTAAGGCTGGTCTCCCTGTGTTCTGATTCTGCTCGGAGCTTATTTAGAACGTCCTCGTCGATTCTAAATGTCATAGTGGATGTCTTTTTTGTTGTCAAAACCATTTCTCTATACCACCATAGTTGCAATCAGGATATAACTGCAAGGACTCCAGTCCCTCATGCAGTCTGTGCAGATACCTTGAGTTCGTATGGAGGCCACTGGTTGAAAAGTTCGATTATTTCTTTCTTGTCCGACGAGTTGAGGTATTTTCCATCAGACATTTGTGAGAACATTACAATCTCTTCTTCGCTTACTACTGTTGGAAGAACTGAAGATATGGTATTTTGTGACAAGATGAACTTGATTGCAAGATCTGTGATGTTCCAGCCATATCGCTTGGCAATTGGCATCAGCTGGTCAACCTTCTGCAGCGACTGCTTTACCCAGTCTCCACTTCTAACAGAGCGGTGGTCCTTTTCGCTTATCTTTGTCTCTGCGGTAACCTTCCGTGTCAGTATGCCAGATGCGTCAGGTACTCTTACTAGGATTCCTACATTGTGTTTTTCTCCCTGTTCTAGAAGTATGTTGCCTGGATTTTGTTCGAGAATATTGTATACGGTCTGGACAGCGGTTGCGTTTGTGCGCTCCATTGCCTCAAGGCCCTCTTGGGCCCATCCTATTGCAGGCCCAAGTGCGATTTGATAGCTCTTGATTATACCCTGTTTTACTTTGCTATCAAGGTGGTCGAAGATCTTCTTGTCTCGAATTGTGTAGATCTTTGGATTGTGCAATCCATATACGTCAACATGGTCAGTCTGAAGCCTCTCAAGGCTTTTCTTTAATGCAAAATCAGTAAACTCTGTAGTGAACTTTTGCGGAAGTTCCTTGTGACCTATCTGTTCGTTGCTGTAAATGTCATAGCCATACTTTGTTGATATTACAATCTCGTTTCTCATTCCGGAAAAGACCTCGCCTATCAACTGCTCGCTCTTTCCTTTTCCGTAGATATCACCAGTCTCAAAATAGTTAATTCCCAAGTCATATGCCCGCTTGAGTATTCTCTTTGCCTCATCGTCCTCAATCTTCTTGCCCCACCAGTCAAGTCCCAGAGTCCATGCGCCAAATCCTATCTCGGATACCTTTATCCCGCTTTTTCCAAGTGGTCTGTATTTCAATTTACAATTCCCCTAAACTCTGATAGTTGGGCCTCAAGTTCAGTTTGGCTCAAAACAGCTCTTCCAGCCTCGGAATTTACATTTAATTCTATCCAAGATTTGCAACCGTGATAATCAGGAAGTACGGGTATCTCAGTTGATTGTATCTTGAAGACCTTAAGAAATACTGCCTTCATTGGCTTTGAAGGCATCCAGTTCATCCGCTCTACAATGTAAGAGTCGCTCCATATGTGAAACGGTGAGAGCTGTTCAATTTTTTCCATCGATGACACATCTCTCTCTTCCATCACCTCTGCGACAGATGTTATCCTGTTGTATCCTTCTTTTGGTTTGCTCTCCCGCGCGTCGGCAAGGTATCCATAGTATTGCGACTTGAGCGATGCATTCTCTTGGTGTTCATATGTTGGAAAGAGGGCAAACTTTGGAGCCTCTACCATAAATCCTGAAGCAGTCTCTAAGATTCCGCCTTTTCTTAGCAGGACTGTCTGGTTACCGTTCTCGAGTGCTTTGACTACTGTTGCCCATTCCTTTAGTGCTTTCATTATCCTAGGCTCCTTATCAGAGGGATAAGGTCTTTTTTTACACATACGATCATTGGAGTGTCAACCTGGACATATCCGCTGACCCGCGTCTCCCTCAAGTCCATTATCAAGTCCTGGAATCTGTCAAGGGAGTTGGTCTCAAATGCAAGCATAAAGTCTTCGTCGTGGATTCCAAATGAGTATGTGGTATTCAAGTTTACATCCGGATATTTTTGTCCCACAGCAATGTGTTCTGCCATCATCTCCTTTCTTTTTTCAAGTGGAAGTAGATACCACTCTCTTGTCTTGATGAAAGGATAAACTATAACATACTTTTTTTGCTCCTCCCCCCCAAGCCAGCCATGTGTTGTGGGATTTTTTGTGTAAACAGATGGCCTTGTGCATGAAAGATAGACATGTGTTGGTGTGATGTATTTTCCGAAAACTGTCAGGTATAGTTTTGAGACAACGTCCTGTATCTCCTCGACAGAATCTGACGCAAACCACAAAAGAAACTCTGCATCGTCTCGAAGCCCAAGAGTAGAGTATGCTCTGTATGGCATCTTGGAATTTTTCAGAATATTTTCAACTTCCTTGGCAGACTCTTCCTTTGCAAGGTCTGCCATCCAGCGCCACTTGGGGTCGACCTTGAAAAACGAGAAATTAAAGAATGTTCGTGCCATTTGGCTCATGTCGTCTTGATTTATTGATTGGTTATTTAAAATCTAATCATGATATCCTGTTCTGGTTGGCCATAGAATGAATAATATGGTAATTCGGCCCCCAACCCAAGAGAAGGCTGGAGATGAGCAGAAAAAAAGCACTAACAATTGCAATGGGATCTATTTTCGGGGTCTTTGTAATAACAATAGTCCTTTTACTGATAACTTCCTCTTCACCATAAGAAACTTGAATTAAACAGATTTAGATTAGAAAAGATTGAATCGTATCGACTCCCGTTCAAAAATAAATACAAGTTCAAATTACTACAAAAAAGAAACTAATGATCGATGTTTGGGCCTTTGTTGTCATATCAATTCCAACGATGGTCATCCTTGGCATACGTCATGCCCTTGACATTGATCATATTACGGCAATAGATAATCTTGTCAGACTACACAATGCCATTAAAAAATCAAGATTGGTAGGTGCAGGATTCAGTTCAGGCCATATGGTTTCTGTGCTTGCAGAGATGATCTTCATAATCTATGTAATAGGAAGCATGACAAGTACAAACAATCTTGCGTTTTGGGGCGGTGTGATAGGTGCTGTTGCTTTGGGAGCTATAGGTGTAATCAATATCTACTCTATGAAGAGATGGAGAAAGACTGGATCCGCAATACTTGCAAGTAAGATTCTCAATAAAACTGGCATTCTAGGTCCTACTGGATCTGCATTGATTACTGGAATGGTTTTTGGTCTAGGATTTGATACGGCAACACAAATTTCTGCACTGACACTTTCTGCGGTAGCCTCTGCCACCATGGGTATACAGACGGCATTGATTTTAGCAGGATTTTTTGCATTGGGCATGATTCCTATCGATACATTTGATAGCATGGTGCTCCGTTCAGCATTTTCCAAGATATTTCACACCAAGGGATTTCGATACATGTCGTATGCCCTGAGTGGAACTGCGTTGCTAGTTGCCTCTTTTGCATCTTATGAGATACTTACAAGATCAGAAATTTTGCCAAAGTTTACTGGCCCTGTCCTTGCAGTATCAGTAATCTCAGCATCATTTGGTTATGCCTTTGTAACTAGGAAAAATAGAAGCGTACCCCACTAAAGTTAATGCAGAGAAATGCAACAAAACACTTATTATTTGATCTTGAAGAATTTTTCTAAATGCCAAACATAGGCCAACTCAACAGACCGCAGAACAAACTGGAACCAGTCGAGGGAACAATTGATAGCATAAGCGAACCGAGGACTGTAAACCTCAAGACAGGAGGGCAGGCACAGGTAGCAGATGCGATGCTAAAGGATGAGACAGGACAGATCAAACTAACCTTATGGGACGCTCAAATAAAAATGGTAAAACAGGGCTCAAAGGTAAGAATTGAAAACGGATACATCACCACCTTCAGAGGAGAAAACTCTCTCAACGTGGGCAAGTACGGCAAGCTCGAAGTACTCGAATTCTAGATGTACCTAGACTGATTTTTGCTCTTTTTCCAGTCCATTACTGCAAGTACTATTCCAGCAATAATGGCAATTATTCCAAATATCAACATAAAACCAGCGGCAGCAAGTGGCACTATGTTTTTGTTAAATGGAGAGTTTGGGTCTGTGAGCGCTTTTGACTTTTCAGGATTCTCAGTGAACATCATTTCTGCAGTAATTGATGAATTTCCAGTGTTTGCGACTGAAAAGCTGTACGTGTCTACCTTTGGTATGACAAATGATTTTATGAATATCGGATCAGATTCTGCGTAAGAGCCAAGCTTGTCGCCAAACATGTCAGTGACATTTACTGCAACTTGGTCATCAGGCTTGTAGTCAGTCATGTAAAGACCCCACATCAACGGTACCTGGGATGATGACGTAGTGTGAGAAAATGTGTACGTTGTTCCTGGGTCGATTGATTCCTTCTCCGATATCTCATCGAACATGCTTTCAGGAGACGGGAAAAAACCATTTCCGCCAAGGCTTGATCCTGCTCTCTCCATTATTGAGTATGAGACTAAAAATGCAATTGATACAAGGACTGCGCCCGCTATGATAACTATGGGCCCACGTTTTTTCATCTTAGCTAATGTACCCCAGCTTCTTATCAGGTTGTTGCATAGGCAACGATTCCGGGGAGTGTCTTCCTGCCATCTGCTCCTCGATTGTCTTGACAAGTTGCTTGGTGTCTTGCGCTTTTTTTGAGATTCCAGCCAAATCTAGTTTCAAGCCTAGTATCTTTGCTAAAGTTTCAAGTACTGACTTTGAGGCCATCGCATCAACCACATATCCAGAAGTTTCACCAAGAAGACATACGCCTGTAATGTT
The DNA here is from genome assembly GCA_028867395.1 of Nitrososphaerota archaeon. Classification (GTDB taxonomy): domain Archaea; phylum Thermoproteota; class Nitrososphaeria; order Nitrososphaerales; family Nitrosopumilaceae; genus Nitrosotalea. The sequence goes on from JAGWGO010000039.1 coordinate 8,660, forward strand.
CTTTCTTTTCCCAACTCCAATTAGTAGACCGTTCATCCCAGTAATACTACCACCATTCATTGGATAGACGGAATATTTTGAAAATTCCTTTACAATTTCAGGTGAAGTGCTTGTACCATAAACCCGTTGAGTCTTTGTAAACGTGCCTGTTATGTAGGCTGCAAGTGTATAGATTGTCTTTACCCCTAATTTCTCGCAGATCTTTGTTATCTCATCTGCCATCTCGTACTCGCTTTCTGGTGTAACAGGCTGGGCATCCCCGCTGAGAAGTACAAGATCAGACGGCCTTCCCTTGCAATAATACAACGTATTTTTCATAAGGTCTGCAGTGCCATCAGGTTGAATAATTACCTGCGGTG
>JAGWGO010000040.1 GCA_028867395.1 Nitrososphaerota archaeon
TGTGGCATACGGGCTGACTTCTACAATAAAGCCAGGGCAGAGCTTGGAAGAGATATTTGATACCATTCGTTCACAAGGTGCATTGTCTTGCGCACCGCATCCCTTTGCACTAAACAATGGATTGCGCGAAAGAGCCACACTCTGTGACCTTATTGAGGTCTTTAACAGCAATAATGTTGACAGGTACTCAAACCTGCGGGCATATAGTTTTGCAAAGACAAACAACATGAAAGAAATTGCAGGCAGTGATTCTCATGTAGTATCTACTTTGGGAAGGTGTGTCAATGTAATCGAAGCAGAAAATACCCTTGATGATGTTCTGAGGTCAATGCGAAAAGGAAGGGTCACAATTGAGAGTACTGGATACATTACAAGCAGAGAGATGATAGAGCATGCAAGATACAAGATAAAGAATTCCAAGGACGACATCATATTGTACTTTAAAGAGAATCATCCTCACCTTACTGGAATATGCAGATTTCTGATTAACGCGTTTGAATCAAACCCGGATAGTGTAGTTTGGACTGCTGTGTACAAGGTTGCCGTTCATCTCACCACAAAACTGTCAAACAAAATCAATTTCAAGAATCAGGACTACAATATATTGTATGAACGCAATCTCAAGGCAATACTGCCAATGATTCTGACTAGGTAATTTAAACAAGAAAACGCCCATGAGGAGGTGGGTCAGGATGAAATTGAGGACTTGATAAGATCGGTTTCGAGAAACTGGCGAATCCCGTAAATAGAACATCATACTATATCAAATGGGTTGACCCAAATTATTCTCAAAACCTGAAGATAGTCCTAGGATTGAAGGAATAGCAAAAAAATTCTTTCAGTTTAATTATAGTTCTTGCAATATAGTAAGCACAATTCTCCAAAATAGTGTGTGGTATGTGAAAGGAACTGTAGTATTATTTGGCAGAGAATCAAGTAAAACACTTGTAATTGATGCTAAAACTGGTAGGATTATCAGCTGTAAAAGAAACTTAGGTTAAAACCTTGAAACTTAACACAGTGAATAAAAAACCATTCAACCTCTAACTAGCCAGTGTAACTCATGAATATCTTTTAATATCTCGTTACTATCTTTTTCTTTGCTGGTGAACTGACATTTCAGAATTATCTCCAACAAAGACAATAGATGTTAGAGGAATGTTCTGTCCAGAACCTGTCTTTAGAACAAAGATAGAGATGGAAAGAATGACGGTGGGAAATATTCTTAAGATCATAGCAGACGATCCAGCCTCAGAAGAAGATATCTCAAGATGGGTGAACAGAAATGGACACCAGTTGATTAGTCTCAACAAGTCTGGAAAAGATCTTGAGTTTACTATCAAGAAGGTGAAGTAGACCACCTTGACTATTGAAGCACTAGATAATGCCGAGACAATTCTAAAAAAAATCGGTAATACGCCACTTGTAAAACTTGAATCTATCTCAAACAATCAGACTGAATTTTATGCAAAACTAGAATCTCATAATCCATTTGGTTCTGTAAAAGACCGGGCTGCATATTGGATGATAAAACTTGCAGAGGAAAACGGTCTCATAAAAAGAGGCCATAGTGTCATAATAGAGCCTACTTCTGGAAATACTGGTATAGCACTTGCAGGGATTGCAAAACTTCTTGGATACAAAGTAGAGATAGTGATACCTGAAAAGGCAAGTGACGAGACAAAAAAGATAATCGAGTCACTTGGAGCCACCTTGTACCAAACAAGCGATGACCTTTGCCCAAAAGTTGGTGCAGGAACAGACCAAAGCATTGCCCTTGCAAGATCAATTGCATCTGCAAGACCTGACAAGTACTATTCTCCAAACCAATATGCAAACGAGGCAAACTTTATGGGCCATTACAAGGGAACCGGTCCTGAGATCTGGGAGCAGACAAAAGGAAAGGTCACTCATTTTTTCTCAGGGGTAGGAACTGGTGGCACAATAACAGGAATAGGCGCATATCTGAAGGAGAAAAACCCTAACGTAAAGATAATAGCTGTACAACCACAACAAAATCACCTCATTCAGGGTCTGCGAAACTTTGAAGAGTCTGCCAAGCCTGACCTGTTTCTCAAGCGAGAGCAGGTGGTAGATGACTGGCTTACTATTACAAACGATGAGGCATTTGCTTCTGTAAAGGAAATACTTCAAAAAGAAAAAATGTTAGTCAGTCCATCGTCTGCTGCAGTATATGCTGCAATGAAAAAGTACAACATAGAAAAAGGCTGTGTAGTTGGAATATTTGCAGACGACGGGAAAAAATTCAAGAGCCTCTATACGCAACAGAAGATATTTACTGCCGACGAGTTTGACAAGGCCCTAAAAGACGCAAAATACCTCTCCAATGATTCACTTTACTAGCTATTTTCTGCTGTTCTCAGATAGATACTTGTCCACGTCTATTGCTGCCATGCAGCCAAATCCTGCGGCAGTGATTGCTTGTCTATATCTATGATCATGTACGTCACCTGCTGCAAAGATTCCCTCTATGCTAGTACGCGTATTGTTCTTGAGAACAATGTATCCTTGCTCATCAAGCTCGATCTGTCCTTTGAATAATTTTGTGTTTGGCTCATGACCTATTGCGACAAACAAGCCACCTACATCCATCATCTCTTGCTGGTTGGTTGACACATTTTTTATTGTGACTTGGTTTACCTTTTCTTTTCCTCTAATCTCTTCGATCACAGAATTCCAGTGGAATTTTATCTTGCTGTTTTCGAATGCCCTGTCCTGCATTATCTTACTTGCCCTAAGCTTGTCCTTTCTGTGAATGACATGTACATTTTTTGCAAATTTGGTAAGAAAGATTGCCTCTTCCATGGCTGAATCACCGCCACCAGCTACGATTATTTCTTGATTTTTGAAAAATGGACCGTCACATGTAGCACAATATGAGACTCCTCTTGCACTAAACTCTTGTTCTCCTTTCGCACCAAGTTTTCTTGGACTTGCACCTGTTGCAATTATTACCGCGTCTGCTTCATACTCTTCAGAATTTGTAAGTATCTTGAATGGCTTTCTTCTAAAGTCTACGTTGACCACTTCATCATCAATTATTGTAGTTCCCATTCTCTCCGTCTGCTTTCTCATTGTGGTCATCAACTCGGGACCCATGATTCCATCTGAAAAGCCTGGATAGTTCTCAACTTCAGTCGTAAGCATTAGCTGTCCTCCAGGCAAAGTGCCTGATATCAGTAGAGTCTCGCGCTTTGCCCGTGAGGCATAAATGCCTGCAGTATACCCTGCAGGGCCTGCCCCAATTATTATGACATCAAATTTTTTCTTTGGTCCTGGCTGTTTGTTTTCAGCCCTAATCTCTGCTTGCACAAATAAAATTCATCTATAGTTCATATTTAAATTGTACATCATGATTTCAGAAACTGCCAAGTACGGTCTGGTGCTGCTTGCACAACTTTCCGATCTCTATCTGCGAATACAAAAGATCTTCCTGCCAGTGTGCGTTGTACAGGACACAGTCTTTTGACTCGCAAAACGGCACTCCCGTAAGATAGTAAAATATTGCCTGCAACGCATATCCTCTAACCACCAAGTCAAGCCTAGAATCATTGTATTCAAGATATCTTCCCTTGAACTCATTTTTGAGTACGTCCAGGTTCAAACCTTGCGAAATTTTTTCATACATCTGTAGATAGTAATCGCGAGGCTTTGCTGGTGCCTCGATTATTCCTGTAGTCGATATGATGGAGGGATTGGAACATATCACAGCTCTGCCATGATACCTATAATCGTCGTAATCGTAGCTGCAAGTGAGTCTTGTTGTAAATATTAGATGAAAAACCTCTTGAGATAATTCCGAGTCAGGCATGTAATCCCTGAAAACATTTGCAAGCTCAAAGCCATCATATAGAACTATATTTTTTATAGTTTCTTGTTCTTCAAACGTTGCCTCTTCCGCAGTTGGGTTGTGTGTTTCAAAAGGAACGTAAGGATTGAAGACTCGGCATGACGCAATGTCGTGAAATACTTTTTTGTTCACGTTAAAATGTTTGAGAAAATTTTGACGTGCTTCCACTTTGATTCCAATCTGCTTTTCTATAAACTCTACAAGCTTGTCTATCTTTATCTGCGGTACGCTTGGCTCATCATACAAAAATATTTTAGATATCTTCAACAGGAAGATACTGCTTTATGATTGATTTATCTTCTTAGTTCTTTCATCTTGGCTGCTGTTACCTCAGCTGCCTTTTTGCCTGAGAGCAACATGGAGCCATAAGTCGGTCCCATTCTTGCAATCCCATACGTCTCAGTTACAGACATGCCTGCTACTACAAGCCCTGGAAATACCTCGCCTGTGTGATATACGACCTTGTTCTCTCCGTCGTCTACCCACATCGGATCCATCCCTTTCCACTCTACAAGCTTTCTGTCTACTAGCCTTTTGACTGCGACAGAGTCATGACCTGATGCATCAATTACAATCTTTGACTCTAGTGCAACAGGATCAACACACGTGATATTTCTTGGAAGTGCAGACACTGGCATCCAGTTTACTACAATGCCTGCCACTCTGCCCTTCTTTAATACTAGATCATCAAACTTTGTCAGGTTCAAGAATTTTACTCCGGCGTCGCATGCTGCAGCAATTAGTTTTGAGACTGCATGTGGCCCCGGTGTCAAGTACAAGCCGTCTCTTACTTTTTTGTATGGGATACCAAGTTCATCCCAAATTTTTTGTGCGGGCGCTCTTACCGTAACAGGATTCATCATGTACCCGCCAAGCCAATATCCTCCGCCAAGATAGTTATTTTGCTCAATTACTAACGTCTTAAAACCCATTGATGCAAGTTCTCTGCTAGCAGTAAGGCCTGCCGGACCTGCACCTATTATTATTACATCAGAATCTGCCCTGTCTACAAGTACAGAATGAAATTCATCTGCAATTGCTCTTGTTATCTCTTTTTCATCAACATCTGCAAAAATCTTGGGTACTCCTTCTTCAACGCTTTTCTGCATGAAAAATATCCTTGCGAGAGTACATTAATAGTTTGCTTTGAAATACGACGATAGAATATGAACGCGCCTAGTTTACAAAAGCATCTTCAAAAAACTTGATGGATTCTCTTATGTGCATCTTTTTTGGAGGGTTCTTGAACGCATATGATGATATGATATCTGACTTTCCAAGATCCTTTTTGGCAAGCAAGGCCTTTGCAGCTCGAAGAGAATCAACTATTACATTACAACCGTTTGTGCTGTCGCTTGTCCTCAGAGAGAGATCCATCTCAACTGTAGACCCCAAGAATCCCTTTGCTTCCATCCAGTAGTAGCTTACTCTCGAGTCTCCAAGTTGCTCTGCATATTCTGTTGTACCTGCAGTAGACCTGAAAGGAAAAGGTGACTCAACAGCAATGGATTCTGTCTTGATGTTGCGTTTTCTCTCACGTATCTCTTCGGCCATTGTGTTCATTGTGTCCTGATTTCCTCCTACGTCAAGTTGATATGCTTTTTGGACCCTAATTCCCCTACTTGACATAAAGTCTATCATTCCACGATGAAATGCAGTACCGCCAAACTGGCTCATCAAATCGTCTCCTAAGATTATCAAACTTTTTCCTTCAAATGCGTTTCTTATCTTGTCAGTTACAGTCTTGGCAGATGTTGCGTTAAGAAATGAGCATCCCGCATCAAGTGCTGCAACTGCATATTTTTCTGATGTCTTGTCCAAACCAGATGATATGACGTTTACAAGAAAATCTGGCTTGGTTGCAGTAAGTGATTTTACAAACTCGTCATAGCTTGCCGACTTTGGTTGTCCGTTCTTACTTAGATGTGTTGGAATTGCATCTGCCATTATTCCTGATTGGATTGAAATTTCAGCAAATGGTGTTTTGTTATTTATGACTTGGCCTATTTTCTTGCCAACCTTTGCAGAATCAATGTCAAAAGCAGCCACAATCTCTATATCGTTAAGGGTTAATCCGCCAACCTTTGGATGCCAGAGGCCTTCTACGGAATTTTTGTAGAACTCTAATCCTTTTACCAAAGTTGATGTAACATTGCCAATTCCGGCAATTGCAACCTTTATCTTATCTGACACGCAAATTTTTCTTGCCAGTCTTCATTTAACTCTTTTCTGGTGTTGTGGATTAGCTTTTCCTAATTGAACTGATCCATTTCATGCGTGTAAAAAGGTGGAAAATCTTGCCGCAGTCTTTCTGAGCCGTTGCGTATCGGGTGTCTATTTTAAAATTTATATGCGCTCCGAAGAGTATCTATCAATACTTGAGTAAGACAAGCCTTTCTCAGTCCAAGCCTGACAATTCACCGAAACCCAAGATACAGTGGGGTCGCCTAGAGGAGGCTGAAAAATTTGCAGAGATGGTTAAGCTCTTCAGACAGGGCAAGCTTAGTCGCGATGACTTGCGCAGATTCAGGCTTCAGCATGGCGCATACGGTAGTAGAATGACTGATGATTATAGTATGATACGTATCAAGATTCCAGCCGGTGAAGTTTATCCAGAGCAGCTAGAAAAGATTGCAGAGCTGAGTGAATCATTCTCAATTGGAAACGCACATGTTTCTACAAGACAAAACTTTCAGCTACACTGGGTAGCACTCGAAGATGTCTCTGAGGTTATGCGAGGACTGGCAGAAATTGGACTGACTTCAAGAGAAGCATGTGGAAACTCTGTGAGAAATGTAATGTGCAGTCCACTTGCAGGTGTCTGTTCTGGTGAGGTATTTGATCCAACTCCGTATGCATTGTCTACTGCAAAGTTCCTACTTAGGAATGTCATGAATCAGTCGTTACCAAGAAAATTCAAGATAAACTATACTTGCTGTGAAAAACATGGAATGGCAAGAATTGTAGACATTGGTCTGATACCCAAGAGTGAGGAGATTAACGGAAAATTACAAAATGGATTCAAGATCTTCCTTGGGGGAGGTCTAGGTGCCCAGTCGTTTGTAGGCCACCAACTTGAAGATTTTACTCCAGAAGAAGATGTATTGTATACGATAATTGCAGTAATTCGAGTTTATGACAGGATGGGTAACCGTGAAAACATGGCAAGAAACAGAATGAGATATCTTGTGAATGAATTCGGATGGGAAAAATTCCAAAACATTGTGCTAAAAGAAAGGATGATGGTAAAGCTAACCCAATCCGTTGTTGTAAAACTTGATCTTGACAAGACTCCTGAAGTACTACGAAAGGTTTCAATAAGTTCTGAGCTTCCGTCTCCTCCACAAGGACTGTCCAGGTGGATAAAAAGCAACACGATGAAGCAAAAGCAACAAGGTTACAGTACTGCCTTCATCACTCTGGAATCTGGAGATATCACTGCAAGCCAACTACGAGCGGTTGCAGACATGGCGCAAGAGTTTTCTGCGGAGGGAAGAGTGAGAACTGGATTTGCGCAAGATATTGTCTTTAGATGGGTGCGTGATGAAGATCTTCCAAAGCTTTATGCTAGATTGTTGGAAGTTGGACTTGCAAATCCAGGTGCCCTGACGATGGCATCCGTTGTAGGATGTTCTGGAACCACGTCATGTAACTTGGCACTGACCAACTCTCACAGACTTGCAAAAGAGGTTCAAAGAAAGTTCCTCGAGATGAATCTTGACGAAGACGATGACCTACGAGATTCTACAATTAAGATAAGCGGCTGTCCAAACTCTTGTGGTCAACACGAGATAGCAACAATCGGTTTTTACGGTGGCGGCGGACGAGTTGGAAAAGACATGTATCCGTTGTATACTATGTTGTTGGGCGGAAGAGCAGATGAGAATTCCATGCTTGGCATAACGACCACAAAGGTTCCAGCAAAGCGTGTCATCCCAGTAATTCTAAAAGTGATAGAAATTTTCAAGTCGGAAAAAAGGTCTGGTGAGACTTTGAATTCTTGGATAGACAGAGTAGCAGGTGGAAATGGAACTCAAAAAGTTAAATCGATTAACGATATCAAGGAATTGCTCAAACCTGTTGTGGCGCCCCCCACTGTTGAACAGGATATGGACTTTTACGTTGACTATGGAAATGATGGTAGCTACCATGCTAGAACTGGAAGGGGCGAATGTGCCGCTTGAGCAAAGAAAAGACAACAAGAATTACAGTTAATGCCGATACGTTACGATCGGAGATTAGGGACAAGAGCGTCAAGGTACTTGACATAAGAAAAGAAGACGATTACAAGCAAGGGCATATTCCGGGCGCAATTAATTTTCCACTGTCTATATTACTTGCCGATGACTCTCCAGACAAGGTCCTACAATACACTGAATCTTTTGGAATCAATGATGAGACCTCAGTTGTAGTATATGATGACACATTTGGTGCTCTGGCATCACGTGTGGCATGGACACTCCAGTATATCGGACACGAGGATGTCTCCCTTCTTGACATCACATATGGTTCTTGGAAAAAACTTGGGCTTGAAACGAGTCTAGAGGTTCCTTCTACTAGTAAAAAGGAACACTCCATAAAATTGCAGCCGCAAATTCTTGCCACGGCGGATTATTTGATGCCTGCAAAAGAGAAAGGCGCTGTCTTGATGGACAACAGAGAGAGACTGAACTTTCTTGAAAACCATATCCCGGGAGCAATCAATATTCCATATAGAATGCTTGCTTCTTCCGAAAACATACTGCGACCAAAAGATGAATTGAAACGAATGCTGCAAAACAGGAGCATCTTATCTGATTCTGAGGTAATCACGTATTGTGGAAGCGTGGGAACTCTATCAGGACTTGGATATTATGCACTCAAGTCGATTGGAATACCAAATGTGAAACTCTACGTCCGCTCATTTAAAGAATGGAAGTCTCTTGAAAAACCAATAGAGAAACAACAAGACGCAAACTATTGGGACCTTTCAGCAGAATAGAATTTTTACGTGTTCTGTGCAGTCTCGTTTCTTAGCTTCTTTGTAGTAGAACTTTCAATGTGATCAAAGAGGTCTATCATTCTCTGCTTGTTTGACTGGAGATATTCATAACCCTTGTCAGCAAGTCTGATTC
>JAGWGO010000041.1 GCA_028867395.1 Nitrososphaerota archaeon
GATTCAGGTACAAATTAATCTTATTTACGATTCTCATCGTTGATATTTCTCTTTGACTTTATGAGTATGCCAAACAAAATATTACATGGTAAAAAAATATTCACGAATCCTGGTTCCCTTTGATGGTTCAAAATATTCCGAGAGAGCGCTAAATGAAGCAATTGAGATAGCAAAAAATTTTGGCTCCAAACTCTATGTCATAATGGCAGTATCTACACCAATTATTGAACCACCTGGGATGTATTTTGGATATATTCGTGGAGTAGACATGGATAAAGCATTTGAAGATTACACCAACATTGCATACGAACGGGCAGAGCGTATTTTACAAGATATTTTAGAGAGATGCAGAAAAAAAGGGGTGGAAGCAAGTTACCGAGTCATTTCCGATAAACCTGGGAAAGCTGTTCTAGATTTTTCAAAAAGAAATTATATAGATCTTATTGTCATGGGAAGCCAAGGATTAAGAGGAATAAAAAAGATCAAAGTTCTTGGGAGTGTCAGTCGCCATGTCTTAGAAAATGCGACATGCCCCATTCTTATAGTGCACTAGTTCTCAGTTCCTCATGACAAGAGTTTAACCTGAAATCTATCTTCGAGAATATTTTCCAATCAGACTAGCTTCAGTTAAAATATGTCCTGCCATTGCTTTTTCAAGATCAGCTTTTGATGAACCTTCTTTAAGATTTAAGACTAGATTCAGAGCGTATATCTTGAAAAAATACCGGTGCTTTCCACTGGGCGGGCATGGACCTCCATAAGACTTCCTTCCAAAGCTTGTCTTTCCTTGAGGATAGGAAATTTTCTCTCCTTTTATAAACCGTGTCTTTTGTGGAGGTATATTCCAAACAACCCAGTGTGTAAATGTGCCCATGGGTGCGTCAGGATCATCCATGACAATTGCCAGACTCTTTGTTTCCGTTGGCACCTCAGAGATAGCAAGTGGCGGTGAGATATCATCGCCATCGCAAGTAAATTCTGACGGTATAGTGTCGTTGTTTTCAAAGGCAGTACTTGAAATCTTCACTATAAGAGTAAGACATTCTTTGATTTTATCTATTATGGTAATTATCAACCAGAAAGAAGAAATCATGGCCTTTGGCAGATTCTTCTAGAAATTTCACACTTTTACCCAATTGTTATAATTGATTAATTTAGTATCTTCTCTAGTTGTTTTATTGTTCCCTTTGATCATACAAGCCTAAGTGTAATTCCTAATTTTTTTGATAGATTTTCTAGGTCTTGGACTATATAGAAAAATGGATCCAAGACCATTTGCCCCATCGGCGAAGGCCTTCTCTCTTTACCTTCTCTATCGCATCCCTGTTGTTTTTAGGCTCTTTTTCATAAAACAGTTTGCCAAATACCTGAACAGACCACGCATCGATTGGAAATCCACATGGGGATTTATTATATCAGACGAGTAATCTCCAATACCAGGCAAATCCCCTAAAGCTACGTGGTAGATGCCATGAGATCCATGCTTCTGTCCGGTCATTACGAAAATTTGCCAATCGACATATTTGCTTTGCTTCTTTCTACAGCAGTCTTTGTGGGCTTGGCTTCAATAACAATAAAGTGCCTGCTTGAATGAGCAGTCGAATTATCATCCGAAACTGTCAGACTCACTTCAATTAGTGAAATCATTTTCCTCGAACGAAAAGTTGCAATCCATATAAGGATCTTTGACGGACGGGTGGAGACGGTAGCACCTAATTTTTGTTAGGTTGTACTCCCTAAACAGACCCGTTAACCGTCGTCCCAGTCTTGACATAATTTTGAAATATCCTAAGACTAGAAAAACATGATCTTAGTAGGTCTTTTCATACATACATGAGTTTTTCTGCCTGTAAAAAAGCGTCTGATGAAAAGTTATTTTGAAAGATAGAATTCTAGATTAGCAGGACGTCGAAGCGAATTTCCCAGACCATGTTGGCGTTAAACAGATTTAGAGCACCCCGCCTTTTGCTGCTTCCGTAGAAAGGCGCGGCTTGCCAAACATTTCTGCTACCCTTTTGTACCAGTCAAGTTCTTGTGGTGACAATGGCTTTATCTTCTTCATAGCTTCTTGTATGTGACGCATGCTTACCTTCAACTCTGGTGCATGTCGTTCAGCTTCCTTTGCGTCGTTATACTTTGCAACATGTTCACGCATTGCAAGCATCACTGCAGACGACGCAATCGATGCAATATCTGCACCTGTAAATCCATCGGTAATTTCAGCGAGTTTTTCTACACTTATCTCTTTATCAAGCGGCATTTTCTTTGTGTGGATCTTTATTATTTGAATTCTAGACTGCAAGTCTGGTGGAGGAAGATATATTATCCTGTCAAACCTGCCTGGCCTCAACAGTGCATGGTCTACTATATCAGGTCGGTTAGTGGCACCTATTACAACCACATTTCTCAAGACTTCAAGACCGTCAAGTTCTGTCAAGAGTTGGCTTATCACCCGTTCAGTGACATGTGAATCCCCAAAATCACCACCCCTTATGGGAGCGATAGCATCTATCTCATCAAAGAAAATTACACACGGCGCAGCCTGTCTTGCCTTACGAAAAATTTCTCTGACTCCTTTTTCTGACTCTCCCACCCATTTGGATAACAATTCTGGACCTTTTATGCTGATAAAGTTAGATTCGCTTTCATTTGCAACCGCTTTTGCAATCAATGTCTTTCCAGTTCCAGGCGGACCATAAAGAAAAATTCCTTTCGGCGGTACTGCTCCTGAATAGCTAAAAAGACCGCCGTACTTTAATGGCCATTCTACAGCCTCTAAAAGTTCTCGTTTGACATCCTCAAGTCCTCCAACATCATCCCATTTTACATTTGGAATCTCGACAAAGACCTCCCTCATAGCAGAAGGTTCCATCTCATTTAGAACGGAGGTAAAATCATCCATCTTTACTTGTATCTTTTCTAAAATTTCCCGCGGTATACTTTCTTGGGAAAGATCAACCGAAGGTAATACTCTTCTGAGTGCACGCATTGCAGCCTCCTTTGCAAGAGCTTGCAGGTCAGAACCAACATAACCGTGTGTCACGTCAGCCAATTTTTCTAGCTTGACGTCATCTGTAAGTGGCATGCCACGTGTATGAATCTGCAAGATCTCCAATCTACCATCTCTATCAGGAATGCCAAGCTCTATTTCTCTGTCAAATCTACCGGTTCGTCGAAGAGCAGGATCAATTGCGTTAATCCTGTTGGTAGCTCCAATCACAACTACCTTGCCTCTGGATGAGAGACCGTCCATCAGAGACAAAAGTTGAGCAACCACACGTCTTTCCACTTCACCCGTAACTTCCTCACGTTTTGGAGCTATAGAATCCAACTCGTCAATGAAGATTATAGATGGAGCGTTTGCTTCTGCTTCCTTGAATATCTCTCGTAGGCGCTCTTCACTTTCCCCATAGAATTTACTCATTATTTCAGGTCCACCTATAGAATAAAAGTTAGCACTTGATTCGTTTGCTATTGCTTTTGCAAGCAAAGTCTTGCCGGTACCTGGCGCACCATAAAGTAGTACTCCCTTTGGAGCTTCAACGCCTAGTCTTTTGAAAAGTTCAGGATGTCGTAGTGGAAGGTCAACCATTTCACGAACTTTGTCCACTTCGTCTTTTAATCCGCCAATATCCTCATATGTTACTGAAGGAATTCCTCCCTCGCCGGGAGCTTTTGCAATCATTTCGGAGACGATAACTTTGGTGTTTTGCTTGACTATCACGGCTCCTGCCGGGACGGTAGATACTACTACCAAGTCTATTCTTTGCCCCATTATTGAAATTGGAAGTGCGTCTCCTTTGCTTACAAGTTGCCCGTTTAGGATCTCTTCTGCAAGATATTCTTCTACACCACTAATTCTAAGCGGTTCAGTTGGTGCAAGCGTTATAGATTTGGCATCACTTACCTTTACTTTTTTTACGTATGCTCTATCACCTATTCCAACATCTAATCTATTGCGAATGTATCCATCTATTTTTACGAGTCCTTTACCAAAATCGCTGGAATACGCTGGCCAATTAAGAACAGTCGTTTTGTTTTTTCCCGCCGTAATCTCAACTGCGTCGCCCCCTGACAGACCTAATTTTTCTGCAACTTTTGGATCTATTCGTGCGATCCTTCGACCAACATCGTTTTTGTTTGCTTCTGCTACGATAAGTGAGTCTGACTCTTTCAAGGTTTGACTTTCTTTCATGTTATACAATACAGATTAACAGTTTACTTTATAGCATAATTGCAAATTATCAAGATTGAAAATGTCAGTAGAAGGCCTGTGGTAATAAATTATCTTCAATCTATCTTTATTGGCTTGCCCTGAGGTCTGGTTTTCTTTTGAAAAATTACTTCCAGTATGCCGTTTTTGTAGCTGGATTTCACAGATTCCATGTCTGCATCTTCTGGGACCTCGACTTCTTTTTGATATTTTCGTGTTGGTGTGTCGGCCAATATTTCTACTGAATGGTCATGTGAATTTACCTTGATGTTCTCTTTTTCTACTCCCGGCATCTCAACTACAACTTTGATCTCTTTCTCAGAGGTAATGACATCTGCAAGAGGCTCTCGCTCTGCAGTAAGCTTTGGTCCTTCTGTACTATACGGCTTGACATTTCCAAACTGACGTACCTGCGGTTTGCCATCTGGGCCTATTGTCACGGAATAGCCATAGACAATTGGGCCTACCTCACGGACCTTTCCTCCTTCTGGAGTCTCGTACTCTCGAATCAGTTCTTTTGGAGTCTTGGGAAGTTTTTTGAATTGTTCACCGAACATTCTTTCCATTTCTTTCCTGATTTCGTCAATGTCTCCAAACATTGAAGGTCCAAAACCAAATCTTGGCCTTCCCCAGAATCGTTTGAACCATTCGTTAAAATCATCGTCCCAACTGCTCATGGTTATTTACTCGTTTTACTACATATTTTAATAGACTTCAGATTATCAGGATTGAAAATCACGTACTCTCTTTACTCGGACTGCAAACCTGAGATTGGACGGATTCCCACCGTTGATAATGAGATTGATTCTTTTTATCGCATCAATTGATTGATTTTTTGTGAGAAATCCAAGATCTAAAAGACACAAAATGATCACAATAAACAAAAATTTGCAAATGTCTTATGCTGAACAGCAGAACAATATCGGTTGTCTATGAATCCAAAATCGAACATACTTGTAGAATTATCAAGAGATACTGCCACTTTTAACAAAAGGTTTGAGATTGTAGAACGAAAGGGCGTAGGTCATCCAGATACCATATGCGACCTTGTTGTGGAAGAGATCGAGATTTCTTTATCAAAATTGTATTTGCAAACAACTGGCATGGTACAGCACCACAACATGGACAAGGCACTCTTAGTTGCGGGACAAAGCGAAAATAGGTTCGGGGGAGGAAAAATAACCAAACCGCTCAAGCTTATTCTTGGTGACAGAGCAACATTTGGTGAAAACTTACCTAGAAAACAAATTGAAGATATCGTTGCAAAGACGGCCACATCATGGTTCGAAAACCATCTAAGGTTTGTTAAAGAAGAACACCTACAATACCAGCTTGAAATAGGACAGGCATCGTCAGAGCTTCGGTCCATCTTTGGTGCATCAAAAGAGATTGGTGCAAACGATACATCTGCATTAGTTGGATATGCGCCATTAACAGATACTGAGAATGCTGTACTTCAAACGGAAAGATATCTCAATTCCAAGGAGTTCAAGTCAGAGTTCAAAGAATCTGGAGAAGACATCAAGGTGATGGGCTTTAGAGAGAGAGAATCTCTTGAACTTACGATTGCCATGGCGTTTGTTGACTCGTATGTCTCCTCTGAACAAAGTTACTTCAAAAGAAAGGATGAGATGATTCAAGCAATAAGTGAATTTCATAAGAAATTGGGGAGATTCCATGATCATAAGATAGTGCTAAACAATCTGGATAAGAGGGGCAAAGGCCTTGATGGTCTGTATCTTACTGTCCTTGGGACCTCGGCTGACAGCTCCGATTCTGGGCAGGTAGGCCGAGGAAATCGTGCTAATCAACTAATTTCTTTGAACAGACCATCCGGTTCTGAAGCAATTGCTGGCAAGAATTCTGTCAGCCACATTGGAAAGATCTACAATATGCTATCTTTCAAGCTAGCCGATGAAATATACAAAAAAGTTCCAGATATTGATGAGGTGTTCGTTTGGATGTACAATGCCATAGGTCAACCCATAAATCAACCAAAGGCAGTGGTGGTCCAGCCAGTTAGCAGAAAAGAATCAATTCAGGTATCAGAGATCAACAATGTCATTGAAGAGAATTTATCAAAAATGGACGATTTCTGCAAATATCTAATGTCTGGTAAGGCCTTAGTAGCATAGGTCTTATCTAAAGGATAAATTCAAAACGTTTTTCTTTGTATCCCTTTTCGAGTTTTCCTACAATTGGAATTTTATTTCCACAAAACCTGCATCTGTTGTCATCATCCAAATCCCATTTTAAAATATCAAAGTTGAATCTGTGTATTACTATTTTTTTGCATTCGGGACAGTATGTGTGTTCGAGTGGATGCCCCGGTACATTTCCTATGTAAGCATACTTCAAGCCAACCTTCTTTGCTACTGCATAATGTTTTTCAAGTGTCTGAATTGGGGTTTCAGGAAATTCCATCATTTTGTAGTGCGGAAAAAACCTCAAAAAATGTATAGGCATCTCCGGTCCAAAAAGATCGAAAATGAATTTGCACAGTTTTTCTGCATGCTCAAGATTGTCTCCAACCTGTGGCACTATAAGATCTGTAATTTCCACGTGTATGTTGGTCTTATCATGTAGTTCTACCAATGTGTCAAAAACCCATTGTGAGCTTGGTATTCCAACATATTGCCTTACAAATTTCTGCTCGCCATTACCTTTAAAGTCAACAGTTATGCAGTCCAAAAACTCATTCATCATCTTAACGGCCTGCGGTGTACCATAACCATTTGATACGAAGATGTTGAATAGGCCTTTTTTCCGTGCAAGAACTCCGCAATCTCTTGCATATTCTAAGAAAATACTAGGCTCATTGTAAGTATATGCGATTCCTTGTGTTTCATATTGTAAAGCAAGCTCCACAACTTGTTCTGGAGAAATATCTGCACCTTCGATCTTCCTCCTTTGGCTAAGGTCATAATTTTGGCAATACTTGCACAACCAATTACATCCTGTTGTACCTATAGAAAATACACGTGAACCTGGCCTATAATGAGTGACAGGCTTTTTTTCTATCGGATCTACATGACATGCAGCAACCTTCCCGTATACATATAGAGCAAGTTTACCATCCTTGTTTCCACGAATGCCACAGAGACCTATTTGATCCTTGCCTAGCTCACAATATCTCCCACACGCTAGGCATCTCACCTTGTCATTTGGTAACCTTTCATAGAGAACTGCCTCTTTATTCAATACTTGAAAATCTTCACCCAGTAATATTAGAATGATAAATGATTATCACGTCTGGGAATGAGCCAATAATGTACGAAACGAAACATTTCAAATGAACCATATTGTGTTCAATGTTGCCATTAGAAAATCATTATAGCAGCTCTAACAGTTGAAATCACATGCGCATAATGGTATGTGGTCCAATAGGAGACAAAGGGACTTGTAAGATCAGGAAAATGTCCGACTTTTTGACAAAAAATGGTTTTGAGATCTCAAACCAATTTAATCAAGACCGAATGGATTATTCCAAAATACGTGATTTCAGAACAAGAAAAAGCCTCTCAAGATCCATTATCAGGCACGATTTGAGGTTGGTCAAAGAATCGGATGTTCTAGTGGTGCTGCCAACTCCCAGCTTTGGTGCTGCCATGGAAATGTTTTTTGCAAAAGAGCTTGGAAAAGAGACTATTCTTTTCTCAGAAAAACCCATACCTAGTCCTTGGCCTGTCAATTTTGCCGATTTTATCACTAGAGACAGAAAATCATTACTTGCCACACTCAACAGAATTAGAAATAAGAAATAATATCAATCCTGATTCAAGAAAACTAATTTCTGATGGATAAGGATTTATCCATTTTACATTCATGCCATTTCCAGCACCCTTGAGATTATCAAAAGTGATATTCTTCATAGATATTTTTATTGAGAAAAGACAAGGGAGTTTAATGCTACTTGAACAGCCAATCCTGCTTACTTCCATTCTAAAAAAGGCAATTACGGTAACACCAAGGACAAGCCTTGTGGATGCTTTAGGGCTACTGTTACGGTATAGAATAAAGCGTCTTGTAGTGATAGAAAACTCCAAGCCTGTAGGAATCATAACAGAGAAAGACATAGCTAGGGCAACTTCTGCCTTTAATGAACGAAATAT
The DNA here is from genome assembly GCA_028867395.1 of Nitrososphaerota archaeon. Taxonomy (GTDB): domain Archaea; phylum Thermoproteota; class Nitrososphaeria; order Nitrososphaerales; family Nitrosopumilaceae; genus Nitrosotalea. The sequence continues at coordinate 8,326 of JAGWGO010000041.1, forward strand.
CGGAGAGATGAGAGTAGGCAACATCATGTCTAAGAATCTTGTTACAGTAAAGAAAAACAACTCCGTATATGATTGTGCCAAGTTAATGAAAAAGAACAAGATAAGCTCTGTAGTTGTGTTAAATGAAGACGGTTCGCTAACTGGGATTATCACCAAAACCGACTTGGTTGGGACGTTTTTGATTAATGGCACAAGTGGTGCGGAAGTGTCAAAGTACATGACACATAAAGTAGTTAGTGCGGATCCTCAAGATCCACTTTTTGTAGTTCAAAGTCTACTTGTAAACAACAAAATTTCAAGAGTAGTAGTAGCGAAAAATAAAAAACCAGTTGGAATTATCACATATCGTGATTTCCTCCCTGCAAAAACAGCCAATTGGATTGAAGAGTACACAGATATTGATGATTTGGAGGAGTTGAGAATCAATCCAAAGATAAATGAATTTAATGCAAATAGTCTTGACCATATCATTACCTTTAGAGCAGAGGATATCATGACAACAAATCCAGCGGTTATAAACAAAAACGAGTATCTGTTCAAAGCTGCATTGCTAATGATTCGTAATCAGATTAGCGGATTACCTGTCACCCATAACAACTTGTTGGTAGGAATAATCACGAAATCTGATAT
>JAGWGO010000042.1 GCA_028867395.1 Nitrososphaerota archaeon
GGCTTAGGGGGTTTTCAATTGAAAAAGCTGAAATATTCCGGCAAGCATTAGATGGAAGACGATTCTGGATGAATATTGAAAATACAGATTTATCCAGAATACTTTTCAAAATAATAGCAAAACAACACTTGTTGAAACTCACGACGAAAAGGGAACGTCAACGAATGGCGATTAGGTGGAAGAAAAACCTTGGAGTTGATGTTTCTAAGATGACTGGTTTATTTGATATTTAGCCATCCTTTCGACTTTCGCTTCTAATTCTTTTAGCCGTTGTAAGGCGGTCTCTTTCTCCGCATTAGCTTGGGCAAGTAAACCCCTCTCTAGCTTTTCATCTCCCAATTCCTTCTGTAATCTAGCTTCATCACTTATCATTAGCTCTGGCAACGCCTCAAGATAGTCTGGTATAAGGTCCAAAATATCAGTCCAAAAGTAATTTTTATCAGTCTTGACCAATCCATCGTGTCCCATCAATCTCTCTTTTATTACAAGTGCTGATAACGTACCTCGTTTCCTCTGTACATTCATCATTATTTTATTCCAATATCTTCTAAAGCCGTGTGTAGCTGGAACACTGTGCCGCCTCCTACCTTCCGTGAGAGGAGTCCTTGAACCAGACTTTACCAATAGATCCTCGATTCTTCGCCTTACTGCGGTAGACGATAGCGGTTTGGGCTTTGAAAATCGTTCTAGAATCAGCGGATCTGATTCGATTGGTAATCTTTTCATCTTCTTAACCCACAACTTCCTATATTCTTCTAGCTTGTTCCATGCTTCCGTTGAAATCAGAGCAACATATTCTTCAGGTGTTCCTCTGTAAATTATCATTCCCGCACAAACAACTAGTGCCTTTTCATCGTTTTTTAGCTCAATCTTATACTCTCTACCGATCTTATAGATTGGGAATATGTTTCCCCATGTTTGATTTTCCCAGGCTCCTACTCGTAATCCACCTGAGCTTGATGCAAGTATCACAAATTCGGTATCTATCTTGCTAGAATGTTCTAGCATTTTCTTGATCTCCTCTCTGGTGTAACCTCTGCCCTGATGAATGTTATCAGGCTCTGGATAGGTAGCATAGATCCGCTTCCAACCCAGTCCCAGACCGTTCATATCGAGTAATTTTTTGATTGGTTTAATCTTATTTGGAACAGTAGAGGGATTAAGATAGAATCTATCGGTCTTCTCAAGCAGAGTCCTTTCTTTAAGACGCCTAACATATGCCAAAATTATTTGAGTCGCTTTCTCTTGGTCTTCTCTAGCTAGATTAACAAATTGTTGCGCTCGCTGTCTAAAATCACTCTGTAAAAGATCAGCACATGCTTCAACTAGGAACCTTCTCAGATTACGTTCCATAATTTTTTTAGTTTCCCTTGATTTTATTCCAGATGAAAAGAGATCTAACGCATTTTCCTGTTTAACCTGAATGTCCTGTATTGAAAGTCGAATATCGTTTCTCATATACTCATAATTCTCCTGCCAGTAGTAGAGGAATCTGAAAACCTCGGTTTGCTACACTTCTGAATCCAAGAAATGTACCTAGAAGAAGGCGGGTCTAGTGGGATTTGAACCCACGGCATAGGGATGTCTCCGAAATTATCATAAGAGTCCCTCGCTCTACCTGGCTGAGCCATAGACCCGCAAAATAGCAGACGCTGAGGTCGTTATTAAAACGATTTGAAAAATAGAGTGATTTAGTTTTTGACTGTCTCGATTTGAGAATATTTCTCAAGAATCTTTGTCAGTACAGTTGAGACTGGAACGTTGTTCATCTTCTCTTTCTCTTCCAAGAGTCTTCGGTATGCGTCAAGTGTTATGTATACTGGAATTGAGCCGTTGCCCTCAAGCAATCCTCTAACTCTGTACAGAGCGGTTTCCATTCCCTTCTCGGCAGTCTTTGCAAACTTGATCTTGTTAAGAATTCCACCTAGAGGACCAAATGGCATTTCATAGTTTACTGTCATGGTAACACGGGTTGACTTTTCGCCGAGTTCCTTGAACTCTACTGAAATATTCCAAGACTTGAAAGGTCCCTTGATCATTTTAGCTGCAATCTTTTGTTCTGGGATGAATTCTGTTGTCTCACAGTCCCATTCGAGTCTCTTTCCATCAAAGTCACCTATTACTCTAAAGGTGGTACCTACACCCATTCCTGCCTTTACATCCATTGGAACTACAGTCATTCCGACTCGCTCTTCGAACTGGTCAGAGATGTGCTCTGGTCTTGCAAAGTATGTAAAAACATTCAATGTTTTTTCTTTGATATCAATTGACTTGCTAACGGTAGTCATCATTGGGCATTCTTTCCAAACTTGATTTAAAGCTTTTGCTAATTGTCAGCAGTAGAAAGCCCTTTGATTGGATTTCATTTTTGAGATCACCGCATTTGCGATCTTCTGACTTGGCAAGTCAACAGTACCTATTATATTAAAGAAAGTTATGTTTAGTTCATGGGACAGGTTGAATTTGCAAAAAAACCTAATTATCATTTAAAATACCAAGATGATGTTTAGATGTACGCCGTAAAATCAATCAGGCAGACTTATCCGCAAAATCAAGACCTAGACCAGATGATGGAAATATTCAGACAAATGGTGAATCAATGCATAAGGATTGGTCTTGAAAACAACATATCAACACTGCAGAAATTCTCGTCAATGTTTTACCATGAACTTAGCAGGTATAAGATCCAGTCATACTACAAATTTACAGCAATGTCACAGGCATGTGGGAGATTATCACAGATGAAAAGTGACATCAGGAAAGGAAGGAGGGTAAAACCCCCATTCGTTTCAAGACCATTTCTGGTATCATGCCATGGGTTCAAGATCAATGGAATATTATTATCAATTCCAATAGGAAACAAGAGATACATCAATATTGTATTGAATGACCACGTCATTTCCGAACTCTCAAAAGGGGTTGAACCAAGGTCATTTGCCATAACACCAACATCACTTTCAATCTCAGTAAGAAAACAGGTGCAGGGGATAACTCCAGAAAGTGTTATTGGCATAGATCGAAATCTCAGAAATGTAACTATATCAACTCCCACAGAATCAGTCATGTACAAGACCAACAAACTGCTTTCAATTAAGGAAAATTCAATGCGTGTCCGAGCTGCATTCAGGAGAAACGATGTGAGAGTCAAGAACAAGTTCTTTACTCAGAGAAGGAACAGGCAATCAAGGAGAACTCAGCAATTCCTACATAAAATTTCAAAAGATATTGTACAACGGGCAGTTATGACAAAATCTATGATAGTATTAGAGGATCTAACAGGTATCAGAAAATTGTACAAAAAGGGAAACGGTCAGGGAAACAAGTACAGGCGAAGACTAAACTCATGGTCATTCTACGAGTTACAAAGACAGATACAGTACAAGGCGTCATGGGAGGGGATACCTGTGGAATTTGTAGATCCGAAACGCACCAGCCAACTCTGTCCAATATGCGGCGGTAAATGCCAAGAGGACAGGTTTAACAGACGAAAATTGTGGTGCAGTAATTGCAAGAAGTCGATGGACCGCGACGTTGTTGCATCCATGAATATTTCTTGCAAGGGGTGGAGTAGGTTTTGCCATCCTCGAGGACTTTCAGATGAAGCGGTGAAGGGGAACCCGGACAACTTACAGCCGGTAATCCTCAGAGTGGATGGAAGCAAGTTAGTTTGTGGAAGAGACATCTAACCATGTCCCATGATCGAAATAGAACCTTAAAGAAAGGCACATTTGCAGAAGGATGGCTAACTTTCGGTTTCTAGCTGCCGGACTTGCCCTAGTCCTAGTTCTCTCACCGATGATGCACTATGCAAGTGCACATGAAAATCTAAACTCTGGTGATGAATCCATTGGAAACTATGAGGTACAGGTGGCAACAGATCCCGAGATTCCGTCTGCAAACCACCCATTCAAGCTGAGCTTCAGGGTGCTCAACTATCAGTCAGCTTCTAACCTACTAAACTCATTTGACACAAAACTAAGCGAGGTAAACCACTTTAGAATGGGAGTTCGAATCTATTACAACGACGAGCTTGTTGACACAATTCCAGTCCAGGACTATACCGGAGGAGAGTGGTCAACCACCTACCAGTTTCACGAGTCTGGAAACCATGTGATGTATGTGGATCTTTATGACGTTGGGCCTGGAGGCAAGCCCTTGACATTTGTCTTCAATGTGAGTGTGCTTGACATATTCGGACCAATCTTCCAGTATATCATATCTGCAGGAGGAATGGCTTGCTTTGTTATTCTTGGATGGATAGTAATCTCAAGGAAGCGAAAAGCAAAGGCAAACCGCAGTTCCTTATAATAATCCACATTTGGACGAAAATCAGATGGTCTAGAAAGTCTTACGCACTAGTCTTTATTGTCTGTCCGCGAGGCAGCTTGAATGCATACAGCGCTGTAAGCAGGGTCATGGCAAAAAGTAAGATTCCAATTCCGTTGTGGATTGCAACAATTGTTGCCTTTAGCTGAGTGTTGATTACAATTGCACCAAGGAAGATCTGCGACATGGCAAAGACTCCTGCAAGAGTTCCGGTCACTCTGATTCTCTTGTGCGAGCCTGCAACCTTCCATGCGGCAACTGCTGTTGCAATTATCATTACACCTGTAATTGCAGCAATCAGTCTGTGAATCCATTCTGTTAGATATTGTGCAGAAGGCAAGAATCCACTTGGACACAGTGGCCATTCCGGACATGCAAGTCCCTGACCGCTTGACTCTAGATATCCTCCGATAAACATTAGGATGTACAAAATTACTAGAGAAGCAAGTGCTAGATACTTGAAGTACATTTACTTTTCTACAATAAGGTGTCCGTCCATTCCAAGAGCAGCATGTCCTGGAACCGTGCAGATATAGTGATACAGTCCTGGAGTTCCTGCAACAAATGTTACATCTCCAGACTCGCCTGGCTTCATCGGGTTGTCAGGAGTCTTGTATGCTGCATTCCAGACAATACCGGATGGATTGTTTGGATCAGTCACTATTCCAAATGCATGGAATGACTTGCTTGGGTTTGTTAGGTGAATTGTTACGGTGTCACCAGAGTGTACCTCAATGTCTGGATTTGCACCTGGTGCACCTATTGTTCCATTAAAGCCGTATTTTGAAAAGTCAGAACTTATATCAAATGAAAGTGAGTATGAAACCTTGTTTCCGTTTGCGGAGACAGTGCCACCTGTTCCTGGTGCCACGCCAGCAGCGCCGCCGCCAGCTCCGCCACCAACTACAATCTTTCCTTCCATTCCAAGCTCTCTGTGTCCTGGAACTGCGCATATGTAATAGTAAGTTCCTGCAGAACCTGGGATGAATGTAACAGTGCCGCTCTGTCCTGGCTTCATTGGATTGTCAGCAGTTCCAATTGTTGTGCCGTCAATTGCTGGCCCCGGACCGCTTGTAGATGCGGTAATTGCAAATGCGTGAAATGACTTGCCTCCGTTTGTTACTGAGAATACAATCTTGTCACCCACCTTTACGTCAACCTCTGGGTTTGCACCTGGACTTCCTATTGGCGCGTTAAAACCATAATTTTTGAAATCAGGTGACTCTACGAACTTTAGCGATACATCATGCTCTGTACCAGTAAATGACCCTTGGGTAGTAGATGGGCCAGACGCACCGCTAGCAGCTGCCGCTGCTTTTTCCATCTGCTCTTCCTGAAGCTTTCCTGCTTGTGGAAGATACGAATTCCAGTAATCATAATGCGTGAAAAATATAAGGCCGCCTACTATTTGGATTCCAATAATAATTGCAAGCATCTTTCCAACTCTTCTAGGGGTTGTCCTATAGATTGTCTCCGGATGGTCACTTTGGCTCATGTTAATATCCCGAGTGGCCGCCGTGCGGATTCTTTGCTGCTACTGGATAGTAATACTTGCCGCCAAGTCCCCATGGATCGTCCATGTTTGCATACTTGCCCTTTGCAGAGTAGTAAATCAGTGAAGCCAAGAATATTGCAAAGCTTGCGCCAATCATCCATGCTCCTATTGTTGATATCTGGTTGAGCTGCGTCCATGATGTAAACTCTGTTGGATAATCATATACCCTTCTTGGCATTCCCTCAAGACCAAGTAGGTGTTGTGTGAAGAATGTCTGGACAGTTCCCCAGAACATCAAGACAAAGTGAGCACTGGCCCATTTTTCATTGTACATTCTTCCTGTGATGTATGGGAACATGTAGTATATCATTGCGACAAATCCAAATCCTATTGTACCAATAAGGAACAAGTGCATGTGACCTACGACCCAGTAGGTTCCGTGCGAGATAAAGTCAAGAGGCATTGCAGAGTTCAATACACCGCCTGCACCTGCAGAGAAGAATAGTGCGATACCACCGACTGCAAACTTCATAGGAGCTGCAAATCTGATTCTGCCTCCCCACATTGTTGCAAGGAAGTTAAAGACGTGCATTCCAGATGCTGGAACTGCTGCCAAAGTACCTATCATGAAAACGACTTTGGTTGTAAAGTCCATACCGGTAGAGTACATGTGGTGTCCCCAAGATGCAAAGCCGATTATACCAAGCATTACAAATGCAAAGACACCAGAAGCTTGGCTGTAGAGCGGTTTTCTTGAGAACCGTGGAATAATCTCATACATCATTCCGATTGCTGGCAAGAGGAAGATGTAGACCTCTGGGTGGAACGTAAACCAGAAGAGGTGTAGATATGCAATTGGATCTCCGCCTGCAAACGGATTGAAGAATCCTGAGAGTCCAAGTCTGTCAGTTAGCATCATGATAAGTGCTGCTGCATAAGTTGGCATTGCAATAATTGTCATCAATGAGACTGTAAGCATAGACCATGCAAAGAGAGGTACTCTTCTAAGTGAAAGGTCTGGATGTTTGCATTTCATAATTGTAACTACAAAGTTAATCGATGATAGAATTGACGATATGCCCAAAATCTTCATGCCGAAAATGAACATGTCTGCTGCTGGACCTGGTGCTCTGATAACAGAGTATGGTGCATAAGATACCCAGCTTGTGTCTGCAAATCCAAGCCAGAGCAATGCTGCGCCTACCGGGTTCATCCAGAATGCAATTGCATTAAGCTTCGGATATGCCATGTCTTTGTACCTAACCATTATTGGGACAAGTATGTTGCCTATGCCGTTTGCAACCGGAAGTGCAAACAAGAATAGCATCGTAAGACCGTGGACTGTAAATATTCTGTTAAATGTTGCAGAATCGGAAACAAGAACTCCCTGACCTGGGAAGAACAAGTGTGTTCTGATAATCATGGCAAGCACTCCACCCATAAACAAGAATACGATACCAAATACTAGGTAGAGATAACCCACGTCGGTGTGGTGGGTTGAAAACATTATTTGCCAAACTGGTCGAGGCTTTTGTAGTTCTAATACCATGATACTCCCTCTATCTTCTCAGAAGTTTGTGATGTACATAAAATGTTTGTGATTATTTTCAAGTGCTGTTATCATCCTCCACTACAAGCGATCCTCTCATGTTATAGTGCAACAAACCGCAGTATTCCCTACACTGGATTGGATATGTCCCTACTTGATCTGGTGCAAACCATGCATGGTTTGTGTGTCCTGGCACTGCATCTTCAAAGACAACCCAGTCTGGAATGTTAAAGGAGTGCATTACATCCCTTGATTGGATCTCAAAGAGATATGCGTGTCCCTTCTTCACATGTAAGGTAGAGATCTCCTTTGTGCCGTCTGCATGCTCAAATGACCAGAACCACTGCTGGCCTGTAACCTTGATTACCTCGGCATCTGCTGGAACGTCCTCTACTTCTTTTTGAACCATCCAAGAATCGACACCAACATAGCATAGAACTGCGATAACTATAGCAACAAATACCCACTCGGCTGTATCGTGACCCATCTAGTGACCCTCCTCCTCATAGCTTCCTGCAGTTGGATCCTCTAGGTGTTCCCACTTTGTTGGGGCCTTGTTCTTTGGATTTGACTCTCTGAACCTCCAGACAAGCCAGATCATTGTACCTGATACGATGGCACCGACTGTAAATGCAGCAGTTGTCATTCTAAAGAACTCATTCCAGACCTCTGCCCTCAGGTTGATGTACTGCTTTGCAGACTGGGTCTGTGCAAGCTGTGCACTTGCAAAATGTATCTGAGGAATAATAGCTATTGCGACTAGAGTAATAATTGAAATTGCAATGATGAGAGTTTTCATTGACTGTTTTCACGTGCACTCCACAATCTATTTAAGCGTTTTGAAGATTGTCAGCGATCGATTTTGTTTTTCTGGACTTTTTATAAAAGCAAGTCGTGGTGCTTGGGTTTTTCAATTAATCATTCGCTTAAAGGAGAGTGCATACTGTCAAATCAAATCTTCTTGTAAAACTTGTGGGCGTCCTTTCTTTTGTTGTCAGATTCTGGCCTGATTCTAAAACATCTGTTTTTGTTTGCCAAGTTTACAGAAGAGTCGATAAGAAAATTTCCTACGCCCATTCTTCTGTAATCTTCATCCACAATCAGCTCAAGGAATCCACAGTTCCAATCCTTGGTTGAGGCATGGAAGAAAGACAAGACTTAAGGCCTAACGATTTTAGAGTCGTGAATTGCTAGCAATATCTTCTTGTCTTTGTCGATGTACTTTTGAATTGTTTTCATGAAAAAAGTTCTTTGAGCCCTGTCAATTGGGTTTGGCCTTGTTGTACAGGTAGGTCAAGTATTGGCCTTGAATCCCTTCTTGATGCCTGCTGATTTGCACTAGATCAGTGTGCACGCTGGTTAATAAAAGAACAATTTGTTTTATCTTTGAAAGCGTTTTAACCGGTAAATGTATTGAATTTACATTCTATAACTTGCGTTATCTTCTATTTTTGAATAAAAAGGAAAAAGGGGAAAGTTAGTTTTTGGTTTTGAAGTCTCTAGTCTACTGTACGTTGATTGTTGTGCTCAACGGTGGGCTCAGTGCGTTTGGATTGTCAATTGACTGCCATACAAAG
>JAGWGO010000270.1 GCA_028867395.1 Nitrososphaerota archaeon
GGGCTGTGTCCAATAATTCCGCTAATCCCTGAGGGTTTATAGAAACCCCCAGGTCATGTGATTTGGACGATCACATGAACGACAGTAGGAACTGGAAGGATATTAACATGCGGTTGATAAACCGAGGAAGGCCGTCAACATACCTGAAACCGGCATTGGCAAACCAAGATGGGGATTTGTCGGAGATGAACCTCAAAAAGATGGGCAAACCGTATTCTTTTAGCAACATGCTGATAATCGCCGCATTTGCAGTCAAGTCCGTTTTCAAAATTGGTTACAGGGAGGCTGCAGGGAACGTGAAAGACTTCCTTGAATCAGCAGGCGTAAAATTGTATCCGGATTTCAGGACCGTGCAATGGAGGGTATCCAAGATGGAAAAGGGTGGGATAAAATTCAGGGTACGGCAAAGGGGAGAGTCAAACCTTGCAGTTATAATAGACATGTCAGGGGTGAAGTCGGAAAACGACGGAGAATACAGGACGGTAAAATACGGCAAAATAAAGGTGTGGAAGGAAATCCATGTCGCAATAGACAAGACGACTCACAAGATACTCAACATGGAGGTAACAGAAAATGACATCAGAGACACGAAAGAATTCATACCCTTGCTGGAGCCTATCGTAACAGAAAATCATGTCGATACCGTAATAACCGATGGCGGCTACGACTCAGAGGAGAATTTCGAATACTGCGACGACAACAATATCAAGACACTGATGCCGGTGCACATCAATGCAGTCAAAGGGAGGCACAAACGTAAACGGATCCAGGAACAGTTGGGCTACGTATTCGAGAGAGGTTTTACAAAAAGGAATTTGCATCTGACAAAAGAGATCAGGCGACAAAATCAAGATAACTGGAAGAAAACGAGTGGATATCATTCGAGATCTTTGGTCGAGACCGTTTTCTCTGTGTTCAAAGGCACATTTGGAGAATACGCATTCTCCAACAATAAGGAAATGAAGGAGAAGGAACTGCTTCTGAAGGCGGTAATCTACAATGAATTTTTGGCCTGATTCCTCTGGAAAACATTTACCGAAGATTAGGGTTAATTTTCAATAGTTATTGGACACAGCCCAATCCAGATTCGATAGTATCCAAACACGAAAAGTTAGGTCAAGTCACCCGGTGTTTGATTTAATTTTTTTGAAAGATTTTAACAATTTTACCATTTCTTTATTCTCCTTATTTTCGATGTATTCAACGGCATTTTCAAAGCACAGGAAAACAGTAAGTGGAACCCTGCCTACAGTTTGCAACTTATCTGCTAATTCAAGTGGGATAAAAAGTAATCCATAATTGCCAAACATTATATCAAACTGAACTCGAACGGACTCGTACATGTCTTCACCGAGATTCTTTTTGCCAATTTTCAGTATTTTTACTATAATGTCCTTAGTATCCTCGTTCAGAAGTGTAGATTTCTGTTCTATAAACTTGTCCCAATCTCCTGCTTTAATAATCTCCTCATTTGTAGTCTTGATGCTTGACATATCATGGGAGAAATCTTTATAAAAGCTATAAGTCATTCGGATAGCACAAAGCTCTTCTAAGAGGTATGATAGGCTCTTCAATGGATCCGGACATACTATTGCCCCGCCATTGTATTCTCCAAGTTGTTCAGAACGTTCTCGCAATTCATAGGGCCATAATGCTGTTGTGAGCTCTTCGTCTTCATTATCTCCCATACGTTTCTCTTCTAGAAGCTCCCA
>JAGWGO010000043.1 GCA_028867395.1 Nitrososphaerota archaeon
TTGGAGGATTTAGCCTTAGACAAAATTATTGAGGCATTTGAGAATGAATACTTTGAGCATGACACCTGTGGCTATGAAATTGGTTGTATATTAACCAGCACGGAGCTTAAAGACAAACTCCGTACAGCAATTAAACAATTAAGTAAGAGAGGATAGTTAAAGAGTATGAATAGACAACACGCATTACACAACGAATACGACTCACATATTCACTTCAGTGCAAATAAAGTGCTAGAAAGACGTTTAGAGTATTTAGTAAATAAAATAAAAGATACCGACGGAGATAAAAGCAGTCTGCAACACATGAAGTCAGAATGCCAAGCAATACGTTATGCCTTATTCTGTATGGACTTCTGTAAAGAGGACTACTTAAAACATAGAAAAAATGGAGAAGTCCAAATTAAAAACGATGAAACTGGTGAAGTGAGTTGGGATAAAGAATTATGAACTCCAATAAGACTACTAAAGATAAGATAGAAGATATAATGACCGTGATAATTGAGGTTTCTCGTAGTAACGATAGATTATATATAAAAGCCAACGGTAAACAATTATTTGATACTCCCGACACTAATATAGCTTATGTAAAGTTTGTAGATAAGGAAGCCACCTCATTACTTAATCGTGAGTTAGTAAAGGCTAGGATAGATGAGCTTTCAGAAATACCCTATGAACCTAATTTTCTAGCAGAATATATTAAAGACCGTATATCAGCCTTAGAGCTAGAGTTGGAGGAGGAGTGATGAAGGTTATCTTATATATTTTAGCTGTTATTACTGTGCCTATACTATTTTTGTTAGCGATTATTTGTATGGCTATTGCTATGTTTATAAGTGAGGCTCCACTAGATTATGTTTTAGATTTTTGGAAAGAAAGGTTATGACCACTAACAACTTAATAGAAAGAGGAGAAGAAAGAGGAGAAGAATGAGTAGTAAGGAATTAGTTAAAAATAGTTTTTGGACACATATACCTACGCATTGTTGGGACTGCGGTAGCCCTCATAAGATTTTAAAAGTTAAGACTATGTTTGACCCTTTTGGTAGTGGAAAACAAGTTGGGTATACCGTAAAAGTCCGATGCTCTAAATTATTTTGTACTTGGCGTTGGGTATCTGCTCCTGCTGAATATCCAGTAATTACAAACAGAAAAATGGCCAAGATTAAGGAGACAACCCCATTATGAATAAATCAACATCTAGTATAGAGCAGATATTAAATGAATTGGTAACTGTAGTTGATAGAGGGCAACCCACTGAGATATTGCAAGCCCATGATAAAGCCCTACAAGCCATAAACAAAGAACTATCTAAGCAAGTAAGGGAAGCAAGGATTGATGAGCTTAAAAGATTTATTGTTGAACAGCAAGAAGCGTGGGTGCAAATTGAAGATTATCTTGAATTGAATGGAAGATTACATACTTATCTAGATAAAGATTACCCATCTTGTGCTATCTGTGGATTTTGTCCAGAAGCTATGCAAGTATTTCTTGAAAACCGTATTAACCAATTAAAGGAACAATCATAATGAATAAGTTAAAAAAAGACTTCCCTAAAAAAGAGGAGTCAGAGAGTCTAGCCGTTAAAGATATTATACACCTAAAAGAACAAATTGGAGAGATATTAGCAGACTTTGGCGGTGAGGTGTTAAAAGACCAAATGACCACCACCCACAGAATTAAACCAGCAGTAGACCAAATACTTAAGTTAGTAGGAGGTGGAGATGGCTAATATTTGTCCTAAGTGTAATAAGTGGTATATATAGCATACTAAAGGAGCATAGTTGTGATAACAAGAATCTGTCCAATATGTCATCTGCAAATTAAAAAGACTAAGCGTAAAGTTAAAACAGTTTGTAATGGGCATACAGAAAAAGAACTCTAAATGTAATAAGTGTGGTAAAATTGGACACACTTCTTTAACTTGTTATTCTAGTCCTAAGAGGCCTATAAAGATTAAAAAACATATGAGAAAAGTAGGTAAGATAGGCAGACAATGGATAAGCACTCGTAATGAATGGATACAGAAAAACTTACCAGATAAAGTATGGTATTGTCACTACTGTAACAAAGAACTTACAATAAATATACTTACATTGGATCATAAACTTAGCAGGTCAAGAAGACCCGATTTAAGATTTGACTTAGATAATTTAGTTCCTTGCTGTTGGGATTGCAATAGTGCCAAAGGAAGTTTAAGTGAAGAAGAATATAAAAGAAGGATAATAGATGACATCTAATCAAGTATTTTGGCTAGTTATTACGCAAATAATTATTCCGTTATTTGCTTGTATTGCTGTTATTTATACTTTGTTTACCATTCTAGTTTTATATATAATGAATAGTGTTAATGGATCTAATGGTGAGCAATCACCTGCTAATGAAACGAGAGATAGAATTCAAGATGTACTTCGAGGACATTAAGTTCCACTGATACAGAAAGACCCCACGTTAAGTGAGGTCTTTTTTATGACTCAAATCGTTCAATATTTCTTTCAAGATAATATTCCACTACCTTATCTAAGGGATACAGGGTAGCTACATTAAAAGCGAAGGTGCGTATCTGGCTAATTGTGGCCTCAAAGTTGTCTGGACATTCATCTCTGTAAAATATCCAAGGGATGTTGTCTCTAACATCTATTACATCTATCCTATCCAGATCAGGGATAACAGCATTCTCAAAAATTATAGTATTTTCTTGAGTAACCTGTTGCTCATAATCTTCTTCAGGGTTAACAAACCATACCTCTCCAGGAATTAAATGTAGCCTATCTAGATGTTGTGTTCTCAGACTATACCAGTCGATACCGCCATATGAAGGTCTATAGAGTCCTTCATCTCTTGTTTCAAAGTAGGGCATTACAGCTTACCCCAAATCCTCAAGCATTTCATTACGAGTAGGTTTTTCAGGTGGAGGCTGAGTATGGATTTGGTCGTGGAGATTTCGGCATATAATGATGACATGAGCCGCACGGAAGGCTTTCTCGATTTTCGTCTTATAATCCGCTTTAGGATAAAATAGGTGATGGCGGTCAGAATAACAATCTGGATAATATCTGCAACTTTCATTAGGACACTCCATCACCAGCCTCAACTACAGGGTGCAATCTACCGCTAGCCCCTATGTAACGAGTAGGAGGCGGTATTGCCATTTCTCTAGTTAGGGACTTCTCAAACTCAACAGCTAACTTAGCCAGTTGTCGGCTTATTTCGGCTCGTTTATTTCGCTCGTAATTGACCAGTATTTCATGAGCTTTAGGGTGCATATCATATTTCCCTACCCAAGTACTCGCCCATATCAGTCCAGCCTAAATCTGCTTCGTTACGATTCATAACAAAGTTGTCTTTAGTGTGATGAGGTGGGGTATGAACAATACAACCATCTTCGTATCTAGTCCACTGGTAATCTTCATCTACTGGATAGCCCCTAGAGTCATACCTAGTAGGTAATCCATCGTCTGACTCACGTAGAGCCACATATCCCACGTTTTCAGGGTTTTCGTGTATAAAATTTTCTCCACGATAGCCATTAGGATTAGGAGTCGTGTATTTGTATAAAGTATCCCAAGCCCAGCCTAAAGCGGCTCGGCCTATCTCTGACCATTTAATCGTTACTTGGAAGGGTGGTTTACCGTATTCCATTATTCCCCTCCCTTTTGAACGAACCCCTCTATAAACGCCTGAGCATCACTCTCAAGTACTTCGTCTATTTCATCTAATAATTCATCAAGTTCTTCTAAAAGCTCTTCCCTAACGGCTACTCTACCTGCTTCTTGTGCAGCTTTTTCACTAATTTCTCTAGCTTCCTCAGCTGTGATTTTTCTGCGGTTTTCTTTTCGGACTTCTGATTTCTGGATGAGTTCTGACACCGTAAGTGTCTCCGTTTATTTTTTATTACTGACTTGATGTACACCTAAGATCGTTAAGACACCTATAACATAAGTTACCCAGTGATTAGGGTGTGTAGCATTGAATTGGTATAACCAACCAGCTACTACTCCCAGTACTGCTACTACTGCTTTGTATCTTGCTGTTACGAATTTTACTAAGTTTTGCATATATTCTCCTTAATAATTTTATTATATACCTAAAAGTTCTTATGTTGCACCAAAAAGTGCCAAGCTAGCCATGCTAAGAAGGCTGCTCTAATAGAAATAGGCACAACAACAGATACAAAATGAGTCAAGGTCCAACCGTCACTGTGAGTCTTGTATTCGTGATAGAGTCCTATACCCTCAACTACTGCAAAGTAAATCCAGAAAACAACCCATAACCAGTCATATCCGTTAAGCCTGTGCATTTTTACCTACTAAATGTTCTACATCTAATTCAACGCTAAACCTTGTTAGATTAGTCTTATTAGTTGAAACGTATAGAGTGTTATTTTGAGCTTTAAAACCTTTAGGATTAGCTACATCTGCTTTGAGCGAGACACCAGTTCCTTCACCTGAACTTGACCAATTTGTCGATCCCTCAAAATATATACCTTGAGAAGCGAGAACACCACCTTTTGTATGCGAGATCTGATGAGTTGCCGATTGTAATATCGTAAAGCTGTTGGCGAAATCTGCTGGATCTTGTTGTTGATCAGCTTCAAGGATCTGTTTTTCATGGACACCTCCTGCTTGTGCCTTATCTAAACTAATTTGAACGTGAATACTTGGGTTCTTAAAGTAGGCTAAGATAGCATCATTTAGTTCTTGGTCATCAAAGCCATACATGTTAATTTTACAACTTAATTTTTCAGCTTGAAGTAAATCTAGCATTATGCCATGTATATCATCACGACCAGCATAGAATAGATAGCCGTCTCCATAGCCAGGAGTTAATTTTCCTTCGGGTGTATATTTACCGAAACGCTCGTTTAAAACTGGGTCATCGCTCATTTTATACCAAACAATCTCTTAAAGAAGTTTATTATTGATTGCCAAAAGCCTACTTTAACTGGCTTGGGTGTAGGAATAGGTGCAGGCGTAGGGATGGGTTGTGGAGCTGGGGTTGGTGCAGGAGGTACGGGTGTAGGTGCAGGAGTGGGTGCTGGCACGGGGGCTGGAGTTGGCTGAGGTGCTGGTTGAGGAGTTGGTGCTGGTGCTGGTGCAGGTTGTGGCGTTGATGCGTGCCATCCATAAGCATCAAATTCTGCTAATGTGCCGAACCATTCATCATGGTCATAATTAGGCCCATCTGAGTATTGTTGCATAACATAGGTATGAGGAGTGTTAATAGTACCAGCAGGATTGTTATTCCAGTCGGCTAACCATAATCCGCAATTAGCTAAAACTGGATTCCAGTCATAACTGTTTAGGGTGCTTAAATTCATATAAATTAAGGGCCATACACCAGTCGTGTTATGAACTTGTGTAACAAAAGAATTACACCAACCTACAGGATTTGGGTTAGATACTTCCCAATCCAGAGCCAATACATCATTTTCAGCTAGAGGGCTCATAGCTTTAACAAAGAAGTTAGCTTCAGCTATAGGATCAGTACCCCCTGCAAAGTGGTAACCCCCAACGTGTTTGCCAGCGGCTTTAGCTTGGTTGTAGTTGTTGTTAGCCTGAGAGTCATAGTAAAGACCACTATCGCCACCACTCATTTTAATCATAACTATAGGTTCGCCTGTGTCTTGCCAAGCTCCTTGCCATCTACTTATATCTTTTGCTGGTATCATAATTATCCTTAATTCCTAAATGCTTCTTAATATGCTTAATGTGATCCAACGTATCTTTATGATTGTCCTGAGATATTCGTGCTTGATAGGCTAAGAGAGGTAGGGCTAAAAGTTGTATAACAGTTTGGGCTAAATAGGTAACCCATAAAGTAATACTACGTTGTTTAATAACAGGAGGAAGCATAATAATATCTAATATTAGACAGAAATAGAAGAAAGTCATTGTGCCAACAGCATTAGCCAATTTTGTTCCTAGCCATTTATTAAATCTCATTTTTTGATTAACACTCCTAGAACTACATATTCTATAGTTCCAATAATAATAGCTGTTAATAAAGCGGTAAGAGTATGAGATAGCCAATATTGTTTTTTGAATTGAGCAAAATCTGTACGAAGTACATACACTTCGTCTCTATTATCCATCTTTGCCTCAATCCTACTTACAGTTTCACTTACACTTCTGATCTGCCCTTTAACATCTTCCATTTGAGTTTGCAACACTGCTATCTCCGCATTGTCTGATTTTACTGACATTAGTCTACCTTTTTAAATTCTTCTACTGCTGAATACCACTTATCTATTAAATTACATAATTCTTTAGCTAGAGTCTCTGCTTTACCTCTATCAGCATTGTATAGTTTGCCTAACTGAGCAACAGCTTCTGCCATATGATCATCAGCGTGTTCAAAGGCGTTATATTTAACTGAACCTTCGGTATGCTTAATAGTTAAAGCCTTGTCTTGTAAGGTGTACCATTGTCCACCAATTAAACCGCCATCTGAATAACGACTAGCTTGACCAAGTACAGACTTAACCCCCATTACAATTTTCCTGCCTTTCGCATCTTCTGGAATATACTGCCTGCAACCCTTTCTCCAGCTTCTTTAGATCCATATTCTTTATCAGCTTTAGCAGCTATCTTATTAAAGTTCTTACCTTTTTTACCCATATCTTGACCAGCTCTAGCTTTTTTAGCTGCTTTAGCCGTAGATAGGACTTGTTTAATTCCTTTTGCCATAAAAAAAGAGCCTCCTTGCGGCTCAGTTACCTATGCTTTGAATTATATATCGTGCTGTGATACTATGCAAATAATGAAAATACTAGAGCCGATGCAAGGTAGTGTATTAGTAGAATTAGGCATATCTGAGTTTGGGGATATACCAGTACCTACTAAAGACCACGATTCAATGACGTGGGGGAGAGTAATAGCTGTAAATGAAGAAGATAAAGACTTTGAATTTTTAATTGATCGTATAGCTTTCTGGAGAAAGTATAAAGATGATGCAAGAGTACCTGACACTATTGCTGAGGGTAAGAGATATGTTTGGATAGAAATTAAAGATATATTAGGAACAGCAAATGAAATCACCACTAGTACTGACAAATAGAGACGAGTATCAAAAGAAAGTAGCATTCGCAGCCGAAACAATTTATCAGATGGCTAAAGCAGGTTATGGTCCAATGGCAGGGAATGCTGTACTTGGATTTAAACATGGACCTCCAATGTTATCCAGAGATGGAGTAACAAATATAAAAGAACTAAGAAGCGAAGATCCTTTTGAGGATGATATTATTGCCACTATTCGTCAGGTATCAGAGAAGAATAATATTAAAGTAGGTGACGGTACAACAGCTGTTACTATATTAGCTTATCATCTTTTAATGGCAGCTCAACGGATGGAGATTAAGGGTATTAATCCTATGGAGATAGCTAGAAAGCTTAAAGAAGCTGAGATTATAGCTCTTAAACATATAGATAAATTAAAAAAGCCAATCGGTGAAACCACGCCTCAAGACATCGCAACTGTATCTGCAGGAGATTCAGCTCTTGGTCAGATGATAGCCGACTTAGTTATAGAAGTTGGCAAAGATGGTGGAGTTTTAGTCGAAGCCTATGAAGGATTAGGAGTACATAATCAACTTGTAGATGGTTTTTACTTTAGAAAGGGTTATAAAGAAACTAAGCTTATAAACGATGAAGCAGCCAATCAATCTAACCACTACAATGTACCTATTCTAATCTCTGCTAAACCATTTAATACAGAAGTAGATATAGCACCTGTATTAGATTTAATTCTAAAAGGTGGGTATAAGGAAGTTGTCATTATTGGTGAAGTATCTAATGCAGCTCTTGAAACTCTTTTAAAGACTAAAGCTTCGGGGATACTAATGGGTGTTCCAATAGATCCTCCTTACGCTGCGGGTGGCACTCAGTTATTCTTATCCGATGTAGCTGTAATGACAGGTGCTCAAGTATACAATGGAATAAACTTTAGCACCGAAATGTTAGGCCAAGCAGATGAAGTATTAGTCAATGGTTATTCAACTACTATTCTAGGTGGTAAAGGTGATAAAAAAGATATAGACAAACGAATAGAAAGCTTGCAAGAACAGCTAAAGACCGAAACTAATCAACAATCTATCCAGTTTATTAAAGACCGCTTAGGTCGATTATCTGGGAAAATGGCTATTATCCAAGTTGGAGGAGCTATTGAGTTTGAAAGAGACGAGAAGATGCTTAGAGTGCAAGATGCTGTCTGTGCTGTTCAATCTGCACTTAAAGACGGAATAGTTCCAGGAGGAGGAGTAACTTTAGCACGAGTAAAAGGTACAGAGTTTGACGATGCTTTTAAACAACCTTTTAAACAATTAGCTAACAACGCAGGACTTAATGCTGATGGGCTTTTGGCTCAAATAGAGGCTGCTGGAGCGTGGAAAGGCTTTAACTTAAGGGAAATGTCGAATGCACCAATAGACATGCTTAGAAGCGGAGTAATTGACCCTAGCTTAGTAATAAAAGAAGTAGTTACTAATGCTGTGTCGGTAGCCAGTGGTTTAATAACAGCTAGTGCTGCAATAGCATGGCCTAACGAGGTTAAACAATAATGGATCCCAATGCTTTGACTCTTAGTCAATTAGCACAGCGTATTGATGAATTAGAACATCTATTAGATAAACCAGATACATTAAATGAAAGATTAGATAATCTTAAATCTCATTATGAGCGTAAAACTAAAAATGAGTTTAACAAAGCAGTAGTAACACCCGTACCACCAGATAAAATAGACTTTGATAACCCTTCAGTCATTAGTCCAAAGGCACCAGATTTAATAGATAGAGAGCAAGAACAGTGGGAAAAGTCACTAGAGTAAGTACTGGT
>JAGWGO010000271.1 GCA_028867395.1 Nitrososphaerota archaeon
CTAGAACCACCTTTTCTATCTTGGAGTTTACGCCTGCGCAATGTGCTGCTATCTGCCCACCAAGAGATGTTCCTACAAGAACTGTCGTTTTCAAGCCAAGGCTATCAATGAAAGCAGAAAGAAACTTTGCAAAAAATTCTATAGTATAATCCTCCGATGGCTTGTCGCTGTATCCGAAGCCGATCATGTCTAATGCGATAACCCTGTATTTTGTACTCAGGTGTGGAATGACCTTAAGCCATCTTTCAGCAGAACCGCCTAATCCGTGGATTAGGACAACCGTCTTGTCTGATCTCCCATCCTCGAGATATCTTATCTTGTACCCCCAGACCTCTGCAAACTTGGTTTGCAACTATATTTACGAATAAAACATGTATGTTAAGTCTTTTTCGTTATAATCGTTTGACAAGGTGTGAACTGTCTTTGGCCAGTTTTAATTGCCTTTTGCAAGGGCCTCTTTTGCATCGCTCTCGCCCATGTTTATCAATTCCTTTATTGTGGCAATCGAAAAGTCTGCGTCTTCAAAGAGAAAATGATGATGCTCGTTGCGTTGAATTCTAACTATCTTGTCTATTATTCCGCCGCGCTCAGAGGCAAGATTATGGTATTCTTGTTCGAGTCGATCAAACCGTGCCTTGGCCTTTTCGTCAAGATTGGAGGAATTTAGGATATCATGCATCTCTCGAATCAGCTTTAGATAGCGCGTAACTATCTTTGACATGCGTACGCTATGCTCTGACTTGTCTGTGTATATGATGTCCCGTGCTCTGTGCCAGACCTCTAGCATGTTGTTTGGGATCTCAGGGTGAGTCTTTGGAAAGAGATCAACCACGTAGACCTTTTTGTCATGCTTTGGAGATGCGTTTATCACTTCGCGAAGAGGAGTATTGCTCAAAAGTGTTCCATCCCATAGGTACTTGCCGCTTTTGACCGTCCAGGATATGCCATAGAACGGATACCCTGCACTCGCAAGTATGTGACCTGCCTCTATCTTGTCATACTTGCTGTCGAAAACAGAGGGTTTGGCATTTTGAATGTCAGTTGATGTTACAATAAGTCTTGGGCTTTCTGGCCTTCCAATCTTTTGAAAGTCAACATACTGGTTTAGTGTAATCTGGAGTGGAGTAATGTCGTAGAGATATTGCCAGAAATATGGCATAAAATAGTCTGCGCTTGGATAGAACCATTTTGGAAAGAAAACTTTGGGGTTTCCAAAAATTGCAGAATTTATTGCAGCAAAATATGGTCTTATCTCATCAGACAGTCCCGGAGGTGTGACACCTTCTGCTATGTCCAACCAGAACTCCTCTAATGCTTTTGCAGGCTCATCAGTTTTGCTTCCTGTGATTATGGATGCATTTACTGCTCCGATGGATGTTCCGGCAACAATATCAAACTTGATTCCATGCCTATGCAGCGCCTTGTACACGCCGCATTCATATGCACCAAGTGATCCGCCCCCCTGAAAGACAAGAACCGTCTCAAACTGTAGGCTTTGTTTCTCGCGAGAAGAGAGTGACTGCATCCATTACTAGTCGTTGGTCAAAATATTAAAAGGTTCAAGATTGCAAATTATTCACTTGCACGAGGAGACTTGATTATATACTGGATTTTGTCTTACTCTTGTATGTCAATTACAACAATTAATCCCGCAACAGAAGAAGTTCTTACACAATATGATGTAATAACAAAAGAA
>JAGWGO010000044.1 GCA_028867395.1 Nitrososphaerota archaeon
ACCGCAATGCCTGTAGCATATGCTGGCGTTGGATCTGAGCCTGCTGTGCTAGGTTCTTGAATTCCACCGGAGCCTAAGGTATATTGGGTACCAGTTGGTGTGCCTAGAGGAATGCCACCTTGCTGGCCTTGTGCTGATTGTTGGGCAATTTGGTTACCTCCCTGTTGCACGTTTTGCTGCAACTGAGATGCCTCTTGTGCAAATGCATGTGGTGCTAGAGTCACAACTGCAACCATAGCAAAGACACCAAGCAGTACGCTTGTTTGTTTAGACTTGACGTTCATAGTCCTCATTTAAGTGATAAATACCTCAAAATAAAAAGTTCTCCTTGGGTACCACGAATGGGTACTATATGCACGCTATACCTATAACCCTCTTGATGAATGAGGCCATTTTCAACGTTGATAATCAACAAACCAGTTAAGTTCTTATTTACTTTACAGATAGAAACGAGCGCATCAGATTTCGACATCCTACCATCCCCTTTTGCGCTCGCTATTTAATTAAATTCAGATCTTAGATCAAGGTACTAGAATGGCTCTTCCTTGGATTTTTCCTGCTTCGAGGTTTTCAATGGCTTTGCCTACTTCGCTTAGTTTGAACTGGCTAACAGGAGTCTTGAGCCTGCCTGTACGATATAAACCGATTACCTCACCAAGCTCGTTATAGTTCCCCCAAAGAGAAGCAATTACACTATACTCGTTTACAACCGATCGAAATATTGGAAGGTCAAACGAGTTGCCCATTAGTCCTACCAGTACCAAAGTTCCTTTCTTTCTCAAACTCGCAATTCCAGTATCTAGAGTTTCTTTAGAGGAGACCATATCCAATACCACATCAACGCGATGATCGCCGGTTATTTTCTTAAGAGACGATTTCACATCTTCCTCTCTTGAGTTGATAATATAGTCAGAGCCCATCTCTTTTGCAAGTCTTGCCTTGGCCTCATTTCGGACCACAGAAATTACACTTGTAGGAGACAACAATTTCAGGTACTGTATTGCATAACAACCAAGGCCTCCTACTCCAAACACCAATGTGAAACTATTTGGATTTAGCAGGTGACGAACCTTCTTTACTGCTCTATATGGTGTAAGTCCAGCATCGGTTAACGGGGCAACATGTTTAGGGTCTAATCCTTTTGCTTTTACAAGAAACCTGTATGTTGGAACATGCATGTATTCTGCATATCCTCCGTCATATTCTGATAGCCCTGGCCATTTAGGAGAGATACAGAGTTGCTCATCTCCTCCCTTGCAGAATTCACAGATTCCGCATCCCCACCCGCCAAATACTGCAACAACATCACCTTTTGCAAGGCCCTGAACAGAGTCACCTACTTCTTCAACATAGCCTGCTGTCTCATGTCCAACAGTAATAGGGAGCTTGACACGAAGGGTATCCTTCCATTCGCCATGCATGAAATGTATGTCACTGTGGCATACGCCAGCGGCACCAACTCTAATTGTAACACCCTCGCCTTTTGGCTTTGGGAGATCAACCTCATCCAATTGTAATGATTCGTTATATTTGTGAAGTCTTGCTGTTTTCAAATTATCACCATTTCATAGGAACTTCATCATATTAAGGTCGGTAGCAGATTATCATTTATGAGAATAAAATTTCCCCATTTTAAAATCAAATGTTAATGCACTATCATTACTGCGCAGGGAGCCAGTTCAGATACTTTCCTGCTTACACTTCCGAGGACTTTTAATTTGTTCAGACCGCGCAAGCCTTGACTACCTATTACTATCAGATCAATTTTTTTTCCCTTGGTATATTTTAGTATCATCTCGACTGATTTTCCTGAAAGAATTTCATATCTTGCATCTACACCCTTTGATTTACAAACAGCTACATCTGCCAGAACTTCTCTTCTAGCTTGGGTTTTTACGGTTGCCATGAACTTTGCTATAGACTCCTCCAACAGCTTATCTTTTTGTAGTAGGCCAAGCAACATTCCAGGTGAAAACTCTTCTGGGTCTACTACGATAACAACATGAATCTTTGATCCAAATCTTTTGGCTAACTTTATTGCATGAAAGAGCGCCTTTCTTGCAAATTTTGAGCCATCCATAGGAACAAGTATCTTTTCAAATTTCACATCCTTATCCATGAAAAGAACCATAATTATTAGAATACTTAAAACCAATTCATAAATTTCAGTATTGATATTCAACGTAGCTTGGAGATAGTATCAATCTTGAGAAACACCTCTAAAATTAAATGCTGTTGCTAGTATCCTATAACATGGCATTAGATCTACTCAACGAGCCTGTTTCCAAATTCACCAATCACAAAATGACCACCGTTGAGAGCAATCTTACCATACAGGACGCTGCACAGGCAATGACAGAGTCCAAAGTCGACAGTATTTTGGTTTTTGAGAATAACAATATAATTGGAATTGTTACTGAAAAAGATATTCTCTATGATGTAGTCGCAAAGGGGCTTGACCCAACACGGACTACGCTAAAGCAAATCACCAAGAGTCCACTCATAACTATTCCAAAGACAGCCCCAGTCAAAGAAGCATTAGACTTGATGAAAAAACACGACATACGTAGACTTGTTGTTATGGATAAACGCCCTATTGGCCTAATCACTCAAAAAATGGTATGCGGAAATCTACAAGGCCAAAACATCCTGCTGCCGGAACTTGAGATAAGCGATAAAACTTTTTGTCCCTATTGTTCGATGCAATTCAAGGATACAAAATCTGTATGCGAGCACATAGACAAGGCGCATATAAAAAACAAGTAAATAGAATACAAGTAATTATATAAGATAGTACGGGGCAGAGGAATCATTCGTATGACTGTTAAGAGAAAGCCCCATCCTGCCAGACATGAAGATACAAGAAGTATAAGCTACAGGTTACCAGCTCATATCGTTACAGAATTAGAGACAGAGGCAATGCAAAAGAAGATCTCACAAAATGTTCTTGTAAAGCAAATTTTAGAGAAATATGTCAATTGGGATAGGTTTGCCGAGAACATTGGAATGATACCTGTTCCAAAAGACATACTCAAGACATTAGGAGAGGAGATGGAGGGTGACACCATTAACAAGATTATAGATGTCATGATTCCACTAGTAAAGGACTGGGTA
The DNA here is from genome assembly GCA_028867395.1 of Nitrososphaerota archaeon. Lineage (GTDB taxonomy): Archaea > Thermoproteota > Nitrososphaeria > Nitrososphaerales > Nitrosopumilaceae > Nitrosotalea. Next base: position 3,115 of record JAGWGO010000044.1, read on the forward strand.
ATGTTCATGAAGGGAAACTATGACTTGAAAAGGGCAATAGAAGCCTTTGAGGATTACATGAGAGCGTCTGGCATGACATCAGACCACAGAATAGAAGGAGAGACACATCATTTCATTGTACAACACAATCTTGGAATAAAATGGTCTCTTTTCACAGAGATGCTCTTAAAACAGATCTTTTACCAATTTCTTCCAAATCTTGCAGTCAAGTCCCGTACAACTCCAAACACGGCCATTGTTAGCAGTGCCCTCGGAGCTGACTTTAGCGAACATGAGTACTAGTTTTAATCAAATTAAAAAAGAGATTATGTGCCGTCTAATATGACGCGCACGAAGCAAATCCACTGATTTTCTCTATATCTGGATCTCTAGACAGGTTTACGAGGTCGGTCATGGATGCTCGTCCAACTACCCTAATTCCACGCTCGCCTTCTTTGGCAACCATGTAATGAGTCTCTAACTCGTACTTTTTCTTGTCCAAGTTGACTCCTGGTTTGTAATGTATATCCAGCTCAACCTTGGGCTCTACATCCGTAAAGTTTCGCTCATAATACATTACGTCTGTTGCCAATTTTACATCGATCTTTCCTAACTTGCTGACAAGTTGATCTAGAAAACTGTCGTATTGCGTTCCCACATTTTGAGACATGAGCAAAAGTGGTCAATTTTGGTATTTAAAACGAAAATAGCATTATCACGCGTGGTAAAAAAATCATATTTCTGTGCCTAAGTTGTATGCATTGCATGGCAATGCGGTCCTACTGGTTATATCAAAAACTCCCCAATAGATCACATGCAAGTATTACAACAAGGAAAACAAGTCCAGGAGCAGACAACAAAAGATACTCTACTTGAAATCTTGGCAGACAAGTACTCGCGCACAATCCTCGAGTCAACAATAGACATGCCAAAGTCTGCAATTGACCTTAGCAATGAATGCGGAATACCAATCAGTACCGCATACCGTAGAGTGCAGAGACTACATGCACACAAGTTGCTCGGGATCTCAGGTTCCATCAGCCAGGATGGTAAAAAGTACTTTTTGTACAAATCAAAGATCAAGTCAATAATGACTTGTTTTAACAACGGCGCAATCGAAATAGAGATTGTTCCTAATTCTACGCAAAATGAGAATAGGAACTCTAAATTTTTCAAAACAGAAATGATAATCAAGAATGAAAATAGTATAGGTACTTTAAATTGGATAAAAAGAATAAAGACAGCATGATGACAAAGGTGCAAAGGTTTACCACGCCAGTAATAACCCTAGGACCAGAGGACACCATCAATGATGCATTATTCTTAATGCAAAAAAACGATATCAAACGAATTGCAATAGTAAGAGATAACTTGCCTATTGGCATAGTGACGGAACGTGACATAGGCAGATTCTTACAGTATGACAAGACAACAAAACCTCTTGACAAGATACCGCTTCAAGATTTAATGTCAAGGAACTTGGTCACAATACATTTTGATGATGAAGATATCCCATTACAATCAGCTATTAGAATGGATACATTTCAAATTAGTTCAGTGATTGTTGTTGATAATGATGGTAAGCTGGTTGGAATAATAACAAAATCTGATCTAGCAAGGAACTTTGCCGCTCTATATAATCGAGTTTACAGAGTTGAAGATTACATGTCAAAAAAGATAATCACATGTCGCAAGGTAGATTCTCTGAACTTTGCCCTAGACATGTTAAACAAAAACAAGATCTCAAGGCTAGTTGTAACTGACAACGAAGGAAAACCTATCGGTGTAATTTCCTATGACACATTCTTGAGAAACAGCGGCTTTTTCAAGGCCAACAAGAGTACGCGTGACTATCTCTTGCCCAGTACAACTGCAAAAGAGATGAGAGTTGGCAACTTGGTAAAAGATGAGTTACTAGCGGTAGACAAGGATGACGATCTTGCCAAAGCTGCAAAACTGATGACAGAGTACAAGGTAAGCGGAATTCCCGTAGTAGACAGCACGGGAAGTCTTGAAGGAATCGTAAGTTCCACTGATATCGTAAAGGCATACTCTGAGATAGAGACTCATTTTCGCCTAATCAAAAAAGATCCGCATTTTGTATGAGATAGATTCTTTAGAGATAACTTTCTTGGTGCAGATGTATGATTAAACATATCATGATTCCATATGACCAGTCAGACCCTGCCAACCGAGCATTGGAGGTCGCAACTGATTTGGCCAAAAAATATAGCGCACGTGTTAGTCTAGTATCATGTATCGTTCCTCAAGTCCCAATGGACCCTTCTATGGGCGCATCGTATGCTGAGACGTTGGTACTAATGCAAAAGAGTGCATCGAGCGTACTTGCAAAACTTGAATTAAGATTGAAGGAATCACAAGTACCTTTGAGCTCAATAGTTCTTACTGGTGTTTCAATTACTGACGAGTTGCTTTCTTATGCAGAATCACACCAAGTAGACCTTATAGTAATGGGCTCACGCGGGCTTGGAGGTTTTAAGAAACTCTTGCTTGGCAGCGTGGCAAGCGGTGTCTCTCAGCATTCCAAGTGTCCCGTTCTTATAATAAAGTAAGAATCTACGTTTTCATCAAATAATAGGATATGAATCAAGTGTTGTACATCGACTGTACGCTGCCATAGAAATTCTGCAAGTCAGTTATGGAGGCCGCGTTTATATCCCTAAGATGACCCAAAGTTTGCCTTCTTGATAGAACGGTATTTAGTTTTTCAGTGTACCTGTTAGTTACATCCTCAACTCTTTCTGGTGAAAATGCAAGAACGTAGACATACTGTTTATTCCAATTCCTTTCGTAATAGCGCGGGTTGTCAAACGAATGAGGGTATTGAAAGGTAGAATCCACATGAATCCATTTGCCATCAAGAAATACCTCATTCCAACAATGGTCAAGATAATCGTATGCAATTCTTGATTCTACAGATACAGAACTTAGAACGGCTCCAAAAAGAATGGACCATTCACCACACCTTCCATATCTGGTCTCAGCAATTTTTAGAACGTCACTATATCTTGGAATTATCTTTCTTGCGCCACATTTGCTACATGTGTGAATTTCGGTCTTGCGAACCTGCCAAGAACTTCCTGTCTCTATTTCTACCTGCATAAACAATGGATTGCTGTCTGTGCTGCATCTCTCACATACAATTTGGTTTGGAGTCCAAGTCATGAACTCCTTGAACCACTTTAAGAGCGAGGGCATCATCTCTACCTCAAGTACCTCTTTTGGAATCAATTCCCTGATAGATTTCATGACAATTGGATCTTTGTACTGACTAGTTACGGTCTTGTAAAACAGAAAGGAGTTCTTTATAGCATCAAAGTCAATGGTAGAACATCCCGATTGCATTGTTTTTTATTCCCAAAACACAGAGATATGCTTTTTCCCAAAACAAGACAAGGTTTCGATGATTTGAAGGACAATAATAGGCGGCATGAATTGCATCATGGCTGTAGTCTCAAGTCTTGCCATATTTTCTGCAGTCATGTTTGGAATTGCACCTGCTGCCAACTCTTACATGACAGGAACCCATGAAAGAATCTTCACTGCCCATATCAATCAGAAAATTCTTACATCAAGGAATTTTACATTACAATCGATATAAGTAAACCGACATGAAAAGTTGCAAATTGGCCAATTCCTGTTACATGCCTCAGGTACTAGTCGTAGATTGTTATTCCAAAGTTACATTGCAAAATAACGATATTGACACACATTTAATCTCAAGTGGAAGTCAAGATGATGGTCCGAAAGGATGGTTTGCAAGCACCATACTAAATCCTGGCGATGTCTACTCGTATGTGTTTGACCGACCAGGAATATGGGATGCTATGATCCTATGCACAGTTGGGCAGAGGCACTGTAATTGTAAAGAGCGGTAACAATGAAACAGATTCAGAATAGATAAAGTTTGTAACTGGACCAAACTGCACCTTGGGTGAACCAAATTGTACGTATCCTAACTTGAAATGAAAAGATGTTCAGTATTTCCTATAAAACCAGTTTGCCAAACCTGAGAAATTAAAACAAAATTGTTAGTATTTTTCCTTTAGACTGTAAGCATGTCCTTGTTTGGCTTGTGCAATATGGTGACCTGCTTATTCATCAGTTCCTTTGTAGGAATCACTATGCTCTCATTTTTCTCATTTGCTACAATGATGTGCAGTAATTCAACTGCAGTAATTGTTCCGGAAATGTCTCCTACTTTGATCTTTTGACCAATCTTGAATACCGTTCTTTGAGTTGATGCGCCTGCTATTGCTGCTGGCAGCACGTCCTTGAGTGTGAATCCAAGCCCTACTGCTATTGCAGCTCCTATAGCAATTGCAATGCTCCAGGAGAATGCTGATACTAGCGTTGGAATTACAGATTGACCAATTCCAATCTGTGTCAATCCCACTGCAAAGACAATGCTGTAAACTACTGCCTTTACCCCCACGCCAACGTATCTTGTTCCACCATAGTGCCTCACCATCATTTCGTGGTTTACCCACTTTATTACATAATTTGCAATTATAGATCCTATTAGAACAATTAGAACAAAGGCCAAAAGATTTGGAATCCAGAGCCATAACGATGTCATCGCAGATGTGAGTTGCTGCAGTTGTAACGCGTTGATTGCGGCTACTACGAAGAACAGATAGACAAACCACTTTATTGTTGAAGCAATTAGTCGCACAGAATCAAACTTTCCTACCGCGTCCTCTACCATGTGCACGTCAGGAATGTTCTCTACGTTTGCCTTTTGCATTATCTTTCTTGCTGTCTTTTCTACTACTCTGCCCACTATCTTTCCTGCAACAAGTCCTATTGTCAAAAGTACTCCCGCCGCAATTATTTTGGGAGCTGCGCCTGCTACAGCGCTCGCAAAGGCAGTTATTGCTGCAGTCTCGGGTGCATAGAATCTGTCTGCTGAAGTATCAGTCTGAGCGTAAGCAGAGCTTGTACTGAATCCTAATACCAATATAGAAAATACCACAATACCATAAATCGGTAGATATGACCATGTTATCTTGGCAAGATTTGAAAGCAACGATTTGTTTCATCTGAGAGTAGATATTTCTACATAGACGTAAAGACTCTTCTTACAGCCAACTAAAATCTTCTCAACCTCTCGTTTTGAGCGTGATTTTTTTCAGATTTACATGCACTTGCAGTGATTAAATCTCTTCAGACATCAATGTAGAAAAAATTATTCCATCATACCAACTACGAATCGAGAATAATTTAGTTGATTATTTTCTTGCAATAAATTCATACAAAACAATTCTGATCAGAAAACGCAAATTTCATAAGATTTTGCAGCATTTTTGTGCAACTTGGGTTCCATTTCTGATCTTTTAGGTTGATCGGGGCCAAAGTTAATGTTAAATTGGTTTGCTTCATCAAACTTGGAATGGATGAGTTTGAAGAGTTTGCCTCTGCCCTTTTAGATCAGATCTCAGTTGAGTTAAATGAAGAAAAGACAATAAAGGAATCCCAGTCAAAGGCCGCAGAAACCTTTGGCTCAAAGATAGTTTTTGAAGACCTCGAGACAATATCTGAAAAAATTGTTGCAAGTAACGCACAAAAAGTACTAGATTTTACAGGCATTTCAGTACCCGAGAGCAAGATAGAGTTCCCAGATTTAGTA
>JAGWGO010000272.1 GCA_028867395.1 Nitrososphaerota archaeon
CGGTAATCAATTTAGGACACCGATGAGATTGACACAAGAAGTAAAATCTCATTTTTTTGCAGTTAGGACTACAGGCGGTCAAGAAAAGGTCGTTCTAGGACTTTTAGAAAATCGAATCAAACTGAAAAAGCTAAACTTACAGTCTGTTTTGCTATTAGAGAACCTAAAGGGTTATGTTGTAATAGAAGCAATCGATGCAAATGCCGCCTTTGATGCATTGCAGGGAATGAGACACATAAGAGGTCAGCTTAGAGGCGAGTTACAGTTCAAAGACATCGAGGGTTACCTAGTAAAGAAATCAACAGTATCAGAGCTCTCAGTAGACCAAGTAGTTGAGATAATTGGAGGTCCATTCAAGGGCATGAAGGCAACAGTCACTAGAATTGATCATGACAAAGAGGAGGCAACAGTGATCTTGCTTGATGCACCTTATCAATTGCCAGTAACCGTGGACGCAAACTATCTAAAACCATCAACTCAGTAGCAAGGATTAAATTTACAGAAAAGAGGGAAAAGAAATCATGGCAGATGTTCAAACAGTCTCTGCGCTAGTAACAGGAGGACAAGCAAGCGCTGGTCCACCATTAGGCCCAACCTTAGGACCACTAGGTGTGAATATTCTGCAAATTGTCAACGCAATAAACGAAAAGACAAAGGACTTTGAGGGAATGAAAGTGCCAGTAACTGTTACGGTAGACAAGAAGACAAAACAATGGTCAGTAGATGTTGGCATTCCGTCTGCAGCAGCACTTATCTTGAAAGAGGCCGGGATCCAGAAAGGTTCGGGAACATCTGGCGCCACGTGGGTTGGAGATATAACACTAGACTCTGCAGTTAAAGTCGCAAAAATAAAAATTGATTCTTCTTATGCAACAGATTTCAAGTCTGCTGCAAAGGAAGTTGTCGGAACATGTCTGTGCCTTGGGATCAAAGTAGATGGAAAGAATCCCAAAGAAGTAACTGCTGAGATTAATTCCGGCAAGTGGGATGACAAATTCAAGTAAGTTATTCTGTCACAGAATATACAGGATCTTTATCTGTTCTCTGAAGTTCTACAAAAGTTTCAGTGTTTTGTATTCCCTCTATCTTCCCAATCTTTTCAATTGCTACCGTGTGCAATTCTTCCAAATTCCTAGCTCGTAAAGTAATCAGAATATCAAACCTTCCAGTGACTTCAGATATTTCTACTACTTCTGGTGTCTTCATAAGTGCCTTGTGAATCTGGTCTTTTAGTTTCGGATCCCTATTTATTCCCATAGTGGCTCGCACACCTATCCCTATCAGAGATTCATCCACCATGATTGTGAATTTCTTTATCAGTTTCTTTTTGATGAGCCTCTTGATTCTGCTATACAACACCGAAGTGTTTATCCCTAATTTTTTCGATAGATTGGGTACAGAAATATTACCGTCGCGAGTAAGCTCAGTAATTATTTTCATGTCTAGCTCGTCAAATTTGTGCAAGTTTGCGACTACTTTTTGTTACTATTTAATAAATGTAAGTTCTATTGCCGAAATCTGATGTTCTTACAACTTAAACTTCATAAAATGAAATTTTTAGATGTCAACCATTTTCGAACAAATTTGCCACTAAACGATTTTAAATAGGCTCTCAGAAAGCCATTTCGTAATGATCAACGAGTCACAGATAGCTCAGATGATAACTGACGCCAAAAAGAACCAAAAGGA
>JAGWGO010000045.1 GCA_028867395.1 Nitrososphaerota archaeon
TCCAGGGAGAATTTGATAACAGAGACAGACCTAAACAAGATAGTTCATGCATGTGGTGAGAACGCGCGTGACAAAGCATTCATCATGGTACACTCTGAAGCTGGAACAAGAATAGGTGAGACACTAACTCTGCAAATCAAGCATGTCATGATAGACACTATGGGTGTAATCATAAAGGTAGACGGCAAGACAAATGCAAGACCAATCAGACTAGTCAAGTCTTTACCATATCTGGCATCTTGGCTTAATGCTCATCCTTTCAGAAATAATCCCGAATCACCACTTTGGATAAACTTGTCACATCATGGATACGGTGACCAGTTAAGCTATGAAGGTGTCAGTAACATTTTGGCAAAGCGTGTCAAGATGGCAGGACTAGAGAAAAGAGTATTCTTCCACCTATTCAGACATAGTGAGATAACGGAGACTGCCAATTATCTAACAGAAGCTCAGTTAAGGAAAAGACATGGATGGTCTGGGTCTAGCAAAATGCCTGAGAGGTATACACATTTGATAGATTCTGACGTGGATAAGGCAATACTAGGCCATTACGGACTAATCAAGAAGGAAGAGCAAGTGACAGCACAACTTCCTAAGATTTGCAATGTCTGTGAGTTTCCAAACGCTTTTGATTCGGAATATTGTTCCAAATGCTTCAAACCACTAGATTTGAAGACTGCAATAAAACTAGAAGAAAAGGAGAAAGAGAAAGTCTCAGATTTAGAGAAAAAGCTTGAAGATTTCATTGTCAAAGAAATTAACAAAAAATATTCTTTCCTATTAGGCAAGAGTCTTGACAAGGATGATCCGCTAATCAAAAAGGAATTAGAGAAGAAAAAACTGTAGTTAGATTGGTGATGTTGTATTAACAATATTTCTGAATTCTGTAATCGCAGTCCGTAAATTTTCAACATCTACAGTTGGATATCGTTTAACCGTTCCATCTTCTCTAAAATCTGTATTGAAAATAGTCAGCCTAGTCTCCCAATCTGAAATCGTGTCAACATCATGGGATTCTCTCGAATAAGAATCTCTTGTGAAGGCCCCACTATGAAGAGTTGTACATTGAGGAGGAAGTGTGGCTATGGCCAGTTCGAATTTATGTTTGTGATTGTCGAATTTACCAGGGGATCTTCTATTGCCAAATTCAATATCGACATTACCATCCGGTTTTGGCGATAGTGATTTGAGGTAGATTAGTTTTCCATATTCTTCTACAGCATGACTGTAAAGGCCCGCACACATCATAATTTCTGAAGCTGAAAGCTGAACATTTGCGGTTATGTGATCTCTTAGTGTCTCAACCGCCTCTAGAATATACACAATAGTGTTATGGGTCTCTCTTTTCAGGTCTACCCATTTGTCTTTTGGAATAGATTTGATGATCACTGTTAATTTCCATCAGTGTTTTCTATTAAGCTAATCCGTTACTCAAACATTATTACCGTACGTAACCGTACATTACGGGGTAATCTTATATTGAACAAACACGTTAACCAGTGTAATGTCTGTAAAGACTTTGAAACATGTGACAGTATCTGAACAAAATTATCTTACACTAAAAAGCTTAGGAAAAGCTGGTGACTCGTTTAATGATGTAATAACAAATCTCATCAAAAAGGGTGGTTCCAAGACATGAGTGAAAAGATGTTGTTGCAAGATGTTGCAACTGAAAAACAAATTGAAAATGAAAACCAAGAACTAACACTAGTCCCAACAACTGATGATATCTCAATTCTCATATCTACTCTAGATTCTAAAGAAGATGAGATTAGAGAGATAAATAATAATAATAATAATAATTTAATTAAATTAAATATAAAAAATGAAATATTACAATTATTTATAAAAAATATTTCTAAACTCAAAGGAGAGTATGTGAATCCAGAGTCAGGGATTGTTTCTCTTATTGTTGAATTCAATAAAAATTTTGAAGAACAACAACATTCTACAACATCTTTACTATATGATGGTCGCGAACCTCGATTAGATGTTTTGAAAAAACTGGAAAAAATATCACACGCGGCAACCAACGACAATAGATTTCCAGAGTTTCACAAAGAATCGCTAAAAAAAATCATTCGTGATGCGGTTGGCTCATTGGACGAACGTACAATGAAAAAATATTTGAAGTGTCTACGAGGTTTTGTAGAGGCTACGACTGGCAAGAAATTAACCTACTATTCAGCATATGATCTAACTGGATTCTCTCATACAATACAGGAAAAGTTAGACCAAATGGGGAGATAAAATGTCCATCATAGAAACTCTAACCAAAGAACACACTGACACTGTAGAACGATTCAACAAGATCTATAACAGCTTAGTATCAGACCTTCAAGAAGAGGAACGTGCTGCACTTTCATGGTTCAGTAGAGGTTTGAGAACTAAAGATCAAATGGAAAAACAGCGATGCTACGAACACACTAGGCAAATTTTAGGAGGCTTCATTCTAAGGTGAAAACTATGGGGCTCAACAAAAGAAAACACTCATCGGCAGAAATTAGAGATGCAGTGAAAAAAATGCTAGAAAACCAGGAGGAAAGTAAGAATTGAGAGATCATGTAGTACAGATTCATCGCCCACGCTCTAGACGATGGGAAACTGTATCTTTCGCACCATTGACGCATAATCAAGCAGTTAAGGAGTTTGCAAATTATGAAAGCCATTATCCTCATCTGCATTTTCGGGTGGTTAGAAAATGAGCCAAGAATTTGAAGAGATTGTTTGTGCGGATCCCACGTGTGGAGTAATTCGCCAAATCCCAAAAGGTTTGGAGATGAATGCTAGAACATACGAAGATTTTTTCCGATGCCCACATGAAAAGAGGCCGGCAAATAACATCTCACGATTTCATGTTTGTGGTCGATGCCATAGAACCTATGGTTGGATAATTCCAAAACGTGGAATGGTTTTCCACTGTGAGCGATGTGCACCTAGCAAAGTAGAGACTCGAACTTCATTCAGTAAGGAAACTTTAGCTGCTCTAACTCCAGTCAAAACTGAATTGTCACCAGCCGAACTTCAACAATTATGGCAGGAGAAAGGCATAGTATGATTATTTTTGTTGAAGATAGTCCCAACTCTGGGCCATTTACGGAGAGAGACATTCTAAACTACCTAGAAAAAGAATTGAAATGGACTTACACTGAGGGTCATGGGATAGGTGAAGAGATGTGCGATATACCATTTCGCGATTTACCGATTGCTATAAGATCTTATTTTGAAATTTATTTTGATCTTCATTCAAAAGAGATTTCATACAAATGGATTCCAATGGGATATGTAAATCTAGTACGAAGAGGTCCTGGAATAAATGCACCAGTGAAAAATCCAGATGATGAAATTAAATTTTACAGGAATGGAAATCCTGTTACCGTTCGTGACATTTTGAAGTCATTGGGAAAATGGCCAGAAGAGAAACTAGTTGCACCAAAGTATCCTATTTTCAAGGAGAATCAGTAAATGCCTGAAAATAATGAATGGTGGCAGAATAGGGAATCAACTCAGTGGAAACTTTTCAGTTTTATGTTTGGCCCACCTTTTGAATTAAGCCCAGAACACCATGCATTAATTACAGAATACGCAAAGATGTCGGAAGCACCAGAAATAAAACAAAATGCAGTAAAACGCTGGGCACTTCAAGATGAACTAGTTAGGAAGTTGAGGGGACAATGAGTGGGGAAGTACCGGTCGGCTTTCGCTTCACAACTAACGGCATAGATGATACTATCTCCAGAATCAAACAGTTACATGAAGAACTAAACACTGGTACAATTTCCACACGAGAATATCGTAGTGAAATGCGTGAGGTTACGACAACATCAAAAGCCGCTACACAAGAATTCAATCAGATCAAGGGAGCCGTCTACGCAGCTAATCCTACACTACTAGAATTTACAAAGACCATGAGTGGATTTTCTGCAGTTGCACAGACTGGCCTTGGAGTCACAACTGCTCTAAATGTTGCAATTTTAGCCACTGGTCAGGTATCAAACAGCTTACAAGATCTAAAAACCCAGTTGGCAGACGCTAGATTAGAATATGAAAGATTTGCCAATTCTCCACAATTTGGCCCAGCTTCTCCACAAGCTCAGGCTGCACTATCCAAATACAATGAGTTACTGAACCAATACAATAATGAATCACTGCAAGTCTTTTTCCAACAAATTCAGAATTGGATAACCGTAGTCTCATCCATGGTACTTGCTGTGAATCAGGGTGTTCTGCTTGTAGGAATGTTCAAAACATTGGCTGGATTACATCCAGAATTAGCTTCAATCGGTGGCGCAATCCTTTCATGGTTAGGACCCATAGCAATTGTCATAGCTGGTGTAGAAGGAATATACCAGTTGTTAAAGTTACTAGATCCACAATTTAACCAATCTGCAACCGATTTAGAAAACGCAATCAAGGAACACTGGAATGTAAGCGATATAGAAGCTTCACTGTTAGCTCCATTTGTTGCATTTGTAGGAGAGTTAGCAGTAGTTGGAAATCAAATCGTAAACTTCTTTGAATCTCTCTATAATGGCATATTGGATGTTTTCATAAATCCATTAATTTCCGCATGGGATGACACAATAGGGAAAATTACTGGTCAAGTATCAACACTACCAAATGAAAACATTCAGACTTTAACACATGATCAAATATTACAAGGCCTAGGTCTGGGAAGCACTACAACCAGTCCGGGATTACCACAAAACCCAATTGCATCCGCAACAAACTCTTTCCTTCTAACTGGCCAGATGAAAGACTCAGTAGATACTCAGAAACAAACACTTGACACTCAAAAAATCAGTCAAACGATACTGTCTAACATGTCCAGTACTAGTACGATGATGAATGATGCACTCAACTCGATAAACAGTAGCACCACATTATCATCACAGTTAGCACAACAACAGTTGCAAGAAACACAGAATCAAAAAGCGCAGATTGATGCTCTAAAACAGTCCATCATAGATAACACATCTAAGATCGTTGAACTTCAACAACAGCCTCAAACACAACTGGTAGCACAACATTTCAATCCAGACGATGGAACACCGATTTACTCTCAAGTAGCAAGTGACGCAGCAAATCAAATACAGACTTTACAATCACAAAACGCTCAAGCCGCACAAATCATAGCTAGTGCATCATCAACTATTGGAGGTCTGGATAACATGACAGTAGGTCTAGGGCCAGTATTGTCTAGTCTTGGATTGGATGCTAACACAGGAATAGGTTCTGTCATATCTGGTGCTTTAGGCGGTGCTGCTGGTATTGGTGGGGCTGGAATCAGTGCGGGAGAGTTACAACAATTTGCACAGACTGGTGATTATGGAATATTCACTGCGGCAGCGATACGAGATGGTATGCCAAAAACACCTACCTCACAGGATCAGATCAACGCATGGTTATCTTCTGTAAATGGAAAAGGAATGGGAACTTTCACAGCCGCAGATGCAGCCAAAGCTCTCAATCTACCTGGTTCTGGTTCTTCTAGTGGTTCTTCAAATTACGACCCATCAGGTATGTTTGGAGGTCTACCTGGTGAATACGGAAATCCAATAGCTGCAGCATCAGGATTCGAAGGAATGGTAAATAGTCCCACTCATTTCTTAGCAGGAGAATCAGGACCAGAATTTGTCAGTATATCTCCAGGAAGTAAGTCTAGTGGAAATGTAATAATTTACAACAATACAACAGTACAAGGAACCGTATTATCGGATTATGATCTTAACAATACGATACAAAACAGTCTGAAACAATCTCTCAAGAGCAGTGGGTTTACATAGACATGAACGAAGTACAAGAAAATTTCAAAATACTTTTGGAATATTTCATAAAGACTACAAAAGAGGCAAAGGAAAATTTAGAAATTCTAGACAAGTGGAACGAATCATACTGTTCCAATGAGCAGATATCATTTCCAAAACTAAACAGACTTAGCTCACAAGTCTATAGTGCAATTCTAACACACAACAAATTTCCAGAGAGACTATCTCTAACAAATGAGGACATACAAAAAGCACAACTAGCCCTAGATGATTTCAAGAAAATACTAGAGAGTACTGGTGTCAATGTTAACATTCAGTACAAAAGAGACAGCATATTCGACGATACGGGGTCAGGAACAGGCCCCGAATAAAATAGGTGTAGAATCAATGCAATCATGGCATAATCTAGACACACATGGTAGACGTTTGAACAGGATAATCCGGATACTAGAGAAGAAAATTAGGCACACCACAGAAGATGACAAGGCTGTAAAATATGCAAACTCAATAGCATTTCTAACCCGTGAACTCGTATCAATTGCCAAAGTTTACCATGGAATTGAAGATGTACTCAAAAAGACCGAGGAAATTCAAAGATGAGTACGACTGCAGACAAGATTGAAAAGATCAAATCGAGAAAAAGGGTAACTGCAACAAATTACAAAGGTCTATCATTCTGGTGTGATAGTCCCAATGGAAAAGACGGTGACCGGTGTTGCTTCTGGCATCAGATAGGACAGCCACTAAAAGAAGGTGTATCGGGCCAGCTATGGGACTACGAACAAGAAGTCATCCAATCTTGCGAGACTAGCAAACAAGTGTGGATAAAAAAAGCAACTGGATTGGGAATCACTGAACTATTCTTACGATATATCGCGTATCTTTGCTTGAAGGACAGCCACTACAAGAATTCACAAATCTGCATAGTGACGGGCCCTAGACTGGATTTAGCTGTAACACTGATCTCCAGAATCAAGAAACTATTCCCATTAATCTCGTTTGATTCAAAAGAAACGGTAGTAAATCTCAACGATTGCAGGATTGAAGCATTCCCTAGTCATCACCTTGATACTATGCGAGGTCTTCCACATGTCAAACTAATTTTATTGGATGAAGCTGATTTTTTCAATCCGGGAGAACAAGAAAACGCATTAGCTGTATCACAAAGATATCTAGCCAAAGGATTAGAACATCTAGTTCTGGTATCAACTCCAAATGTACCTGGTGGACTGTTTGAAAAAATAGAGAAGGACAAAAACTCACAGTTCAATAGAATTTTCCTTGATTACACAAAAGGTGTTGGTAAGATATACACCGATGCAGAGATAGAAGAGGCCCGAAAATCAAGATCATTTGAGAGAGAATTTAATCTAAAATACGGCTATGGAATAGGAAACATCTTCCCGTATGAACTAGTCGAGAGTATCACAACTAACTATGATTTATCACTAAGGGATGGCATCAGGGCTTTGGGAGTAGACCCAGCTTTTGGCAGTACTGACAAGGCCTCCAAGTTTGCAATTGTTGGAATTGAAAAAATCGAAGGCATCTGTTATGTCAAAGAAGCTAGACAATACTCCAGGGCATCACCTACAGCTATGGTGGAATTGGTATCAGAACTAGCCAGAAACTACGATGTTGTACTAGTAGATGCCAGTCAGCAGGGAACAATTACAGACCTGAGACACAAGGATGTCAATGTAATAGAGATATCCTTTAACAAGGATTTGCAGAAGATGACCTTTCACTCATCAGATCTGGTAAAAACAGACAGGGTTAGAATACATCCATCATTTTCAGAGTTACTGGCCCAGCTAAAAGCTGTAGAGGCAAACGAAAAAGGAAATCCAGACAAGAAGAAATTAAATTTTGATTTGGGTGATGCATTCATGCTGGCGTGTTATTACTTCAAATCATCTGGAGGATACGGTGTAGTTGTAACACCTGGAGACCTTGCAGACAATATTCCACAAAGGCCAGAAGAGACACAAGTGATTCGCAGAGTAATAGAATTATCAGTATCACCATCAGGCCACAAACGATCCAAGATTCCTTTACAATTGGAGGATGATTAGATGCCAAAAATAGCAAAAAAGAATTACGATTGGTGGACTAGAGAAATGTTAAGTGAGGTATATCGCGAGGACAGAATAATTTGGTACGTAAATCAACCCGTCCCATTTACGACAGAACAAAACAAAAAAGCTAACGATTTGATTCTCAACACGTTATACAATGAAGAGTTCTGCAAAGATCATCTTTCAAAAATGTCGAAAGAAGAATATCTAAAATATCGTGATAAAATGATAAGGGAAGTTCACGATTCCTATTGTTTTACAGAGAGTTTTATCCTGAGTTTTTTTAAATGGAACAAATTCTTTGGTGTTTTGGAGGGTGTGGGATGAGTCTACCTGATAAAGTCAAACAGTATATGGAACAGAACATGAATTGGAATCATTTACTTTTCAATTTGGATACTCAGGACAGACAGGATTTTATCAAAATGTATTACTATTTTCAAAGAGACAATTACGAGTTTAATTTGTATGATCTTTATGATTATCTGGTGCTAAAAGGGGTTGATCCTGATAACGCTGCAAGTTTGTGTAGTTTATTGTTTGCTGAATGTATTAGGGAGACTTTTGGCGAACAAGTTGATGTAGTTGATAGAGCCAGACAAAGTTTTTCAAATGAAACAAAGAAGGATTTGAAATAAAGATTAAGCAATACC
Organism: Nitrososphaerota archaeon; assembly: GCA_028867395.1. Taxonomy (GTDB): domain Archaea; phylum Thermoproteota; class Nitrososphaeria; order Nitrososphaerales; family Nitrosopumilaceae; genus Nitrosotalea. Next base: position 8,500 of record JAGWGO010000045.1, read on the forward strand.
ATATCTATCAATAGAGAATTTTAAATGAAAATAAATAGTTGAAAGTATAGCGAATGATGTTGGAAGAGAACGACATACACAAAATAATTCAAAACAATAGAAAAAAGAAGCAGAAAAGTACGAGAAAGGCAATAATCGCCTCAAAACAAAATCAATACGTATCGATACCCAAGACTGATGAAATAATTCTTAGTGTTGAAAACATGGATCTGAGAACTATA
>JAGWGO010000046.1 GCA_028867395.1 Nitrososphaerota archaeon
GTAAAGCATTTGCTGTGCCTAGGACAAGACATCCTACTGACATGATTACAGCCAAAAATATTCCTACAGATGTTGCAAGAAGTGAATTTTTCATTGGGTATTAAGTATCTAGAAGATATTTATGTATTATTTTTCCAGATTTGGAAATAACATATTTTTTGCTCTTAAAACAGTACCTCAATAAAATAATTTGAAATGATATTGACTGAATTTACATTTCACCAAATGTTACAATCGATCAATCCTGAGACTTATATTCAATGCATTTCACGGATTCTCAATTTGAAGCAAGTAGTAAAGATGACACCTAACGGTATTGTATCGACTTTCAATGGAACAACGGTCCACCTTGATCCAAAGAAAGGGAAAGACAATGGAATAACGTTTGTGTCACACGCCCACATTGACCACCTACACAAGCAGAGCAGCGGTGTGGTTCTTACATCAAAACAGACAAGCGAGATTGCCAAGCTTCGGGGATTTGCAATTGAGAACTATAGCGAAGAGTACGAGAATTTTTCCATGATTGATGCAGGACACATACTTGGCGCAAAGGGACTGTTGTTTGGAGATGGTATTTTTTACACAGGAGACATTAGCATACGTGAGCGCGCGTTCATGAAGGGGGCAAAGGTGCCCAAGTGCAAGGTCTTGATTACAGAGTGCACGTTTGGGATGCCCGAGTATGTATTTCCAAAGGTTGAGGAGACTGTCAAGCGGGTCAACGAGATAATATCTGACTCTTATTCTAGAGGAAAACCCGTGATTCTTTTGGGCTATGAGCTTGGCAAGGCGCAGATTCTCTCTTATCTGTTCTCGCACTGGGAGCCATACTATCACGACTCGGTAAAAAAAGTAAATGACATTTACAGAAAGTTTGGAATTGGGTTGCCTGATTCCAAGGGATACTCTGAGGCAGAGGGTGTAGGCCTTCTTGACAAAAAGCCCTGGCTCATGATTGCGCCAAACCTTAGCGGAAAGAATGCGTTTGTGCAGCACATGAAATCAAAGTATGACGCAATAACAATTGGGTTTAGCGGTTGGGCCCAATCTCCAAGGTTTGCCTTTGCAAGACAGCACGATTACTCTATTCCGTTATCTGACCACTGCGATTACAACGAGTTGCTGCAGCTTGTAAAGGACTGCAGTCCTGAAAAGATATGCACCGTGCACGGCTTTGTCGAAGAGTTTGCCTCCGACCTTGTAAAGATGGGTTATGACGCAAAACCCCTCACAGAAAATGCACTAGACGAATTCTTCTAGAACTTGCGCAACGCCCTGTTGTATGCAACGCCAAACCTGTGAGCTTCATCTCTTGCATGCTGTAGTACCTTGAGTCCAGGATTGCTCTTTGGCAGTACAATTGGCTCCTTGTAGTCTGGATGGTAGATCTCCTCGTTTTCTTTGGCAAGGGATATCGTAGGTATCTTGGCGCCAACAGACTTGAGGGCGCCCTGCGCGGCATTTAGCTGACCCCGCCCTCCATCAATTAGAATCAGGTTTGGCATCTCTGACTCTACTTCTCGCAATCGCAAGTATCGCCTCTTTACAATCTCGTTTATCATAGCAAAATCGTCTCTTCCTTTTACTGTCTTTATCTTGAACTTGCGGTATCCAGACTTGAAGGGCTTGCCGTCAACAAGGCATGACATTGAACCAACTGCATAGTCTGTGCCCTGGTTTGAGATGTCAAAGCATTCTATCTTTCTTGGAATGTGGCGTAACCCAAGTTTTTGCTGCAGCTCAACTAGTGCAGGGTCTGCACCCTTTGACAGCGTCAAGTCTATGTTTTTTAGGACAAGGTCAACCATATCCTTTCGCTTGCCTCCGGTAGGTAGAACGATGTTTACCTTGAATCCAGCAGAGCGGGAAAAGATCTCTTCTAGGATCTCTTTTCTTTCAGGCATCTCGCTTACTACAATATACTTTGGAATGGGGTTTGTAGAATAGTATTGGGATAAAAAGTTTGAAAAAGAATTGTCTCCTACAATGTCAAAGGAAAACTTGTTACGGTCCTTGATAACGCCGCGGGTCTGCCTAAACGACATGACGTGAACTGTCTGCTCACTTGTCCTTACACCAAAATATTCCTCATCGCTGTTGCTTACAGTCTCCATCTTCTGTCTTGTCTGCAAATTCTGCAGCCTCTGCAAAGTCTCGCGAATCTCCTTTGCCCGCTCGTACTGGAGATCTGATGAAGCTTCCTTCATCTCTTTTTCCAACTTTGCAACAAAATCTCCAAGCCTCTGCTTTCCTTTCAGAATTGATTCAAGTTCTGCAATGTGTTCTGGGTATCTCTTGCGCGCTTGAGCAAACTGGCATGGGGCCTCGCAATTTCCAAGGTGATACTCTAGGCATGCCTCTTTTGGAAGTCTCTTGCAAATTCTAATCTTGAATGTCTTTCTCAGCAATCCAATTGAGAGCATCTTTGAGCTTCCATGGGTAAACGGCCCATATACTCTGCCACCGCCAAGAAACTCTCCTGCTCTTGTTCTTCTTGCAACCATGAGACGCGGAAACTCCTCGTTTGTTATTCTAAGGTATGTAAACCTCTGCTGGTCTTTGAGCTCAATGTTGTATGGAGGCCTGTATCGCTTTATCATGTTGGACTCTAGCAGATAGGCTTCTTCCTCGTTGTCAGTCAGCACAAACTCGATATCATCAATCTTTTCGACAAGTTTCTGGGTCTTGTAGTTCTGGTTCTTGACAAAGTACGACCTTACCCTGTTTTTCAAGCTCTTTGCCTTGCCAATGTACAGTATATTGCCTTTGAAATCCTTCATTATGTAGATTCCAGAGTGAACCGGGATGCTCACCTTTGATATGTCAAGAACCATTTCTCAGCAAGGGCTTCAGGTACTGCCCAGTGTAGCTCTTGGGGTTTTGCGCAACTTGTGCTGGCGTCCCTGACGCAACAACCGTTCCACCACCATGCCCTCCTTCTGGACCCAAGTCGATTATCCAGTCAGAGTTTTTGATAACATCCATGTTGTGCTCTATGATTATGACTGTGTTGCCTAGATTTACAAGCCTGTTTAGGACCTCAAGCAGTTTCTGAACGTCTGCAAAATGAAGACCGGTTGTTGGCTCGTCCAGGATGTAAAGTGTCCTTCCAGTATCTCGTTTTGACAATTCTGACGCAAGCTTTACTCTTTGTGCCTCTCCTCCTGATAACGTAGTTGCAGGTTGCCCAAGCTTGATGTATCCGAGACCTACGTCTGCTATTGTCTGCAGTTTTCTCTTGATTGCAGGAATGTTTTCAAAAAATTCTAGCGCCTCATCTACTGTCATTGATAAAACATCTGAGATGTTCTTGCCCTTGTACATCACTGCAAGTGTCTCCGAGTTGTACCTCTTGCCCTTGCACTCGTCGCAGACCACGTAAACGTCTGAGAGAAACTGCATCTCTATTTTTTTCACACCATCGCCCTCGCATGCAAAGCACCGCCCATCTGCAACGTTAAACGAGAACTGGCCTGGAGTGTATCCACGTTCCTTTGCAATCTCGGTGTTGGCGTAAAGTTCACGAATCGGGGTAAACGCGCCAATGTAAGTGGCGGGGTTGGAACGCGGAGTCCTTCCGATAGGTGACTGGTCGATTCCAATTACCTTGTCAATGTAATCAAGACCATCTATTGCCTTGTGCTTCCCCGCTCTCCCAATTGACCCGTAAAAGTGTGAAGCAAGTGCATTAAACAATATGTCATTTACTAGAGTAGACTTGCCAGAGCCTGATACTCCGGTAACGCATATCATAAGTCCCAATGGAAACTCGACGTCGATGCTTTTGAGGTTGTTCTCTGACGCACCTCTTACCGTTATCTTGCCGTGCTGTTTGTGGGTCTTTTTCTCAAGTTTTATCGCATTGTGGTTTCGAAGATACTGCCCCGTGGCAGACTCGTGGCTCTTTTGTATCCCACCAACAGTTCCGGTGTAAACTACGTTTCCGCCATGCACTCCTGCGCCAGGACCCAAGTCAACAATCCAGTCAGAGCTTCGCATGACCTCCTCGTCATGCTCTACAACAAGTATGGTGTTTCCAAGGTCGCGGAGCTTGAGCAATGTCTTGATAAGCTTGGCATTGTCCCTCTGGTGCAGTCCTATCGTTGGCTCGTCAAGCACATAGAGAACACCTGTCAAGTTGGAGCCTATCTGTGTTGCAAGCCTGATTCTCTGCGACTCGCCACCTGAGAGTGTAGCGCTGACCCTGTTTAGCGTAAGATAGTTCAGGCCAACGTTTTTCAAAAATTCAAGACGCGATAGAATCTCTTTTAGAATTGATTTTGCAATGTATTTTTCAGTCTCTGTAAGTTTCAAGTCTCCAAAAAACTCGTAGCAAGAATCAATTGACAGGTCACAGACATCCATTATTGATTTTGAGTTTATCATGACTGAGAGGGCCTCGTTTCGGAGTCTTCTGCCCTTGCAAGAGTTGCATGGTGTCTCGCGCATGAACTTGCTGAGCTCCTCTCGCTTTGACTCTGAATCGGTCTCGGCAAAATTTTTCTGTAAGCTTGGTATCACTCCGCTAAACGTGTTTGTGTACTGCCACCTAGAATCAGTTGTCTGCGCCTCGTAGGAAAACTGTACCAACTCGTCAGTTCCATATAGTATTACATGCAGTTGCCTTGGGGTCATCTTGTTGATTGGAGTCATCAGGTCAAAGCCAAACTTTTTTCCAACATCGCGAAGGGTCTGTCTCCTAAATGACGAGAACCTGCCAGACCATGGAATAATTGCCCCATCAAGAATTGACTTTGTCTTGTCTGGAACCAAGAGGTCTAGGTCAAACTCCATCTTTACTCCCAACCCATGGCATGTCTTGCATGCGCCAAACGGAGAGTTGAAAGAGAATGCGCGCGGTTCAAGCTCGCCTATAGTGATTCCACAGTGGGGGCATGCGTTGTTTTGCGAGAAGATCTTTTCCTTGCCATTTAGTACCATGACTGTTCCATTGCTTGCCTTTGTCGCAGTCTGGATTGACTCAAAGAGCCTGCTCTTTTCCTCCCATGCTGCCTTGAGCCTGTCGACCACAATCTCGATGTTGTGCCACTTTTGCTTGTCAAGTGTGGGAAACTCGCCGTTAAGCTCGACTACATCGCCATCGACTCGTATTCTAGAGTATCCGAGTTTTTTTACCTGCTCAAAGAGTTTCTCGTACGTTCCTTTCTTTCTCTGAATCAGGGGAGATAGGATCATTATCTTTTGTCCCTCCGACTCTTTTAGGATGGACTCGCAGATTGACTCGACTGACTGGTTTGAGATCTTTCTGCCACACTTGGGGCAGTGAGGTATGCCGATTCTTGCGTAAAGTAATCTTAGGTAATCGTAAATCTCTGTAATTGTTCCAACAGTTGACCTTGGGTTTTTGCTTGTAGTCTTTTGCTGGATTGATATTGCAGGGGAGAGTCCCTCGATAGAATCAACGTCTGGCTTGTCCATCATCTCAAGGAACTGTCTTGCATATGCAGAGAGCGACTCGACGTATCTTCGCTGCCCTTCCGCATATATCGTATCAAAGGCAAGTGTTGACTTGCCAGACCCTGACAGCCCAGTTATCACTACAATCTTGTTCTTTGGTATGTCCAGATTGATGTTTTTTAAGTTGTGGTGTCTTGCTCCACGAATTATCATTTTGTCGTTCATTTTGCTAGTTCTTTTTGAATTTTTGACAGCTTGTCTCTATATTCTATTGCACGCTCAAAGTCAAGCTCTTCTGCAAACCTCTTCATCGCAGATTCTAGCTCGATTGAATACACCTCAAGGTCGTGGCGTGACATGTGCTTTGTCTCGTCTAGCTGTACTGTCTGCATTGGTATTGCCTTGATTATGGTAGTAGGGGTAATTCCCATCTTTTTGTTATAGTCTAGCTGTTTTTTGCGCCTTCTCTCGGTTTCAAGCATTGCAAGCTTCATTGATTCGGTCATGGTATCAGCATACATTATGACAGAGCCATCCACGTTTCTTGCGGCGCGCCCAAATGTCTGAATCAGGCTTGTAACGTTTCTGAGGAATCCTTCCTTGTCGGCATCAAGTATTGCAACAAGCGATACTTCCGGGATATCAAGTCCTTCTCTTAGGAGGTTGATTCCAACCATGACATCAAACTCGCCAAGCCTTAGCAGCCTGATGAGTTCTGTTCTCTGGAGGTTCTCTATCTCAGAGTGAAGGTACCTCACCCTTACCTTGTGCTTTGAGAGATATTCGGCCAGGTCTTCTGCCATGCGCTTTGTCAGAGTTGTCACAAGTACGCGCTGGTTTTTTTCTGTGCGCTTTTTAATCTCAGATATCATATCATCCATCTGGTTCTCTGTCTTTCTTACTTGTACATTGGGGTCAACAAGACCTGTTGGTCGTATCAGTTGCTCAACTATCTGAAAACTTTTCTTTCTTTCATATCCTCCTGGCGTTGCAGAGACAAAGACTGCATTTCTGATGTATCTTTCAAACTCTTCAAATTTTAATGGCCTGTTGTCAAAAGCGCTTACAAGCCTAAAGCCGTAATCAATTAGTGATTTTTTCCTAGTGTGGTCTCCGTTGTACATTCCGTGCAGTTGGGGCAGTGTAACATGTGACTCGTCTATCACAAGCAAAAAGTCGTCACCAAAAAAGTCAAGAAGGCAAAACGGAGGCTCTCCTGGCTTCCTGCCGTCAAAGTGTCTTGAATAGTTTTCAATTCCAGAGCAATAGCCAAGCTCTTCAATCATCTCCAGATCATATCTTGTCCTCATCTCAAGTCTCTGCTTCTCAAGTTCTGGTAATTCCTTGAGCCTCTGTTTCAGCTCTGCTCTTATCAATTCTGTTGCTTTTTTTCTGACATCTGAAGCAACAAGATAGTGCTTTGCAGGATAGATCTTTATCTTTGTAATCTGCTTTTTTTCCATCAAAGAGACTGGGTCAAGGATTGATATCTTTTCAACATCGTCTCCAAACATGGATATCCTTACAATCGAGTCAGAATATGCAGGTATGATGTCAATTGTGTCTCCCTTGATCCTAAATCTTCCAGGCAAGAGCTCCATGTCATTTCTCTCGTATCTTGCGTTAACAAGCTGCTTGATAAGAGAAGGCCTGCCAATTTCGGCACCCTTTTCTACAGTAATTGACATTGTTTCCCAGTCTCGAGGCGAGCCAAGCGAGTAAATGCACGAAACGGTGGCGACAATGATGGTTGGCTCACCTGAGAGCAGCATTGCAGTTGCCTCTAGTCTCATCTTCTCAATCTTTTCGTTAATCTGAGTGTCTTTTTCGATGTAGGTGTCAGTCTGCGGTATGTAACTTTCTGGCTGGTAGTAATCGTAATAGCTTACAAAATATCCGACATTGTTGTTTGGGAAAAACTGTTTTAGCTCAGAATATAGCTGAGCGGCAAGCGTCTTGTTGTGGGATATTACAAGGGTGTTCTTGCCAGTCCTCTGGATGGCGTTTGCAATTGTAAATGTCTTGCCGCTTCCTGTCACGCCAAGCAGTGTCTGGATCTTTTTTTTCCTAATTCCCTCTGCTAGTGCCTCTATTGCCTGCGGCTGGTCTCCTCTTGGCTCAAAATCTGATATGATCTCAAATGTAGGATTTTGTAGCAAGATGTCCCTCTGTAAGCTGATTCCTAACAAAAACTTTGAGATCACTGCAATGTTGACCAGGCATTACATGCAAGAAACAAGCATCCTACCAACTTGGCTCTTCTGATACCTCAAGCCCGTCTTTTGTCTGCTTGAGTCCCATCAATTTTACAGTATTTTTTGCCGTAGGCGAGTTTCGGTCAAGTATTAGTTTTCCAAGCGCAAGCCTTGTCTTTTTGTCAAGGTGCTGCCCTATCTTGTACTTGCCACGCATGGTCTGTGGAACGACCTTGATTATTGCAACCTCGTCTACAACATGCATGTCAGGCCGAATCTTCTCATATCTCCCATCTGGCTGGTACTTTTCCATAAGGGAGTTTAGCGCAAACGCCTTTTCGTCTTTGTCAGTTACAAGGCTGCCGCGACCTTTAATCACAACACTGATGTAAAGTGTATCTGCCTGCGATGCATCTGTAGGGCTGCTAAAGTAAGATGGTAAAAACTCGAGGCTTTGGTCCACCTCAAAGCCAACCTTGTGGTTTCTTGAGATGTTCTCAAGCTTCTCGCCCTTGATGTGCGAGTGCATGTAAATTGCATCTTTTGCATACACAAAGTTCATCGGAATTATCTGTGGATATCCGTCCTTGTCTATGCTGCATACTCGACCAGTCTCCTGGCTGTTTAGAAACTCGATCATTTTCTCCTTTGATTTTATCTCAAGCCTGCCAAGAAGCTGCATGGTTTTGATTCGCAAAGTTGGTATTTTTGCCTATGGATTATCACGCCGTTATTGCAATCTAAAGACTGGAGACAATTGTAAAAATCATCAACTAATCTTGTAACACAATAGTATGGATTAATAGTTAAATTGGGGACGCTGTAATACCTTGGCATGAAGTTAGGATGCGATCAGTCAAGTCTTAGGGCATTTTTGCTCATAGGCACGTCTGTTGCAGGTTTTTCAAGCTTCGTCTACAACTTGTTTGGATATACAATCCCGTCAGTCTTTTGGGTTCACCTAAAAGAGATTGGTGCAGCTTTGATAATGGTTGCAGTCTTTATGTTTGCAGTAGCATGGCTGCTAAAGGCAAAACCTCACAAAAAGCCTCAAAGATATCTCATAAAGGTCTTTGATGTATTTGGCCA
>JAGWGO010000047.1 GCA_028867395.1 Nitrososphaerota archaeon
ACTATGGTACAATAACAAACAGTGGCACAATCATCAATGCCTTTTGCGCTTTTAGTGGTGGTGGATTTCCCGAAGGGATTATCGCTAACTTAGGTACAATTACCAATAACAACGGAGGAGTTATTTCAAATGCTGCCAGTATCATAGATGGCAACGACCTTAATGGTAACTACGGGAATGGTATAATCAACAATGATGGTGTAATAAACAACGACATTCCTAACGGATCGATCTATAATAATCAAGGCACGATCAATAACAACTCTGGCGGTGTCATCTACAACCATTTTCATATTTCCTTCGGTGGTACTGTCTTAAACTCTGGTATAATTGACAATTTAGGTAACGTAACCCAAGTGGTTATGCGTAATCAAATTACGGTCGACATCGACGGCACTCTCACTAACTCTGGTACCATCTCAAATTATGGTGCCCTTAGTATAGATTCGCACGGTACCATCTCAAACTCTGGTACAATAAACAATTACTATGTTATTACCAACTCCGCTATTCTCACAAACAATGGGAATCTCAATGAATTTTGCGGGGGTAGTTTATCAAATAATCCCCCCACAGGCACAGCACCAACTATGAAATGTAGCTTTACTACCACATCAGTTTCCTCATCACAGAATCCCTCCGCTGTTGGTAAATCAGTACTGTTTACAGTTTCCGTGTCACCGTCTACTGCAAGTGGCACAGTTCAATTCTACCAACCCGCTACTAGTATATCCGCTACCCTTCAAGGAACCCCGTTAGGGTCAGGTACTTTATCAGACGGCAAAGCATCACTCTCAATAACGTCATTGGGCGTCGGGCAGAACCCCCTAGTCGCCTATTATTCTGGTGACACGACTGACGGACCTAGTATAAGTTCTATAATAACACAGACGGTTATTGCTCATTCACCAGAAACCATTAATGGTTCCTATAACGTAAATGAGAATACACCGTCACAATTAGCTTTAGGCCACAGGCAGGATATTGACAATGTATCTAATTGTACTTACTCGATTGTGACAAATCCTTTACATGGAGCGCTCTCTGCTTTCAACCCCACAACGGGTTCTGTAACTTATACTCCGAATAAAGATTATACTGGAATTGATAGTTTCAGCTACGTCGCCAGTTTTGAATCTTTACAAGGTAGTGTTGGAACATTCAATCTAACAATTCAACCATATAGATCCACACCTGATCCTACAAGTCTATCCATTACCCCAAATCCAGCTAGAACATACCAAGGATCACAAATTGCATTTACCGCAACACTTACTGATACCTCAAACTCACCACTCGTTCCAACTGGTGCTATATCATGGAGTGATAATGGTACAGGAGGGGCCTTCGGTCAGCCCATATGTACAACGCAAAACAACAACGCTCTCGTATGTAATGTGCAATATGCAACACTATCAAAAGCCGGAACGGTTACAATTACTGCTAATTTCGGTGGAGATAGTTTACACGCATCAAGCTTTGGTTCATCCACGTTAACAGTTTCGACACCCCCCCAAAGTACACAATCAATCCCAAATTCGACCCCAACATCACCACCAGCTAGTCAACAAAATAGCTTGCCTACTTCAAACCCAACACCGCAAACTGCTGTTACACAACCAGTCAGTCCCTCCATCTCAACTAACGTGAATCAGTCATCAGCAGTCATAACTGCTAATCAAACATCAATTCAAAAAACACCCCCAGCAACTCCAAATTTTATGGCTTCTGCACAATCATCGGATAAGATTCATCTATCATGGGATGCTTCATCAGGAGCAACATCCTATCACATCCTTCGATCCAATTCTGCGTTGGGCCCATATTTTCCCGTTGCAACCAGCGTAACTACCAACTCATTTAATGATACGGGATTATTGGCATCTACAACATATTTCTATAATCTCTATGCAGTAAGCAATGGAAACTCTACTTTGATTGGTACAGTTTCAGCCACAACCCAAGCTTCTACTACACAGGCCCCAAGTTACTCAACTACACCTGAAACATACAATATTCCAAGCTGGGTCAAAAATAACGCCAAATGGTGGTCACAAGGAACCGTAAGCGATAGTGATTTCACTCAAGGCATACAATATTTGATTCAACAAAAGATAATCGTGATTCCTCAAACAACAGCCGTAAGTTCCCTATCTACCAATCAAATTCCCCCATGGGTCAAAGGCGTCGCTGGATGGTGGGCAGATGGAAAAATATCAGATAGTGAATTCGTACGAGGAATACAATTTCTCATACAAGCGGGCGTAATCAAAGTCTAGTAGCTTTCAAGAACTTTGTTTAGCATTAGTTTTATTCTAAATTAGTGTAAAAATATCATGATAGAATGGTTGATTGGTCTTCTAGTAGCCAAGTGGTGGACTGACAAGGAAGAAAAGAAGAAAGTTGAACCAGAGTTTTCAGGAAGCATTGATGCTAATGGCATACCTTATGGATATGTTAGATCTGGAGAGACTATTAGAGACTTGCAATAGCGAATTAAAAATGTAGTATTAACCTTGAGATCAGAGATCCTATAAAGATCTTTCAGAATATCATTGCATTCTATGTTTCAAAAAAAGAAATGTCCTAATTGTGGTCGGGTGATGGAAAAGAAAAATGTGTGGCATGCAAGCAAAGGTCATTTTGTAAAGGAATGGGCCTGTCTACAATGCCCCTTCCCAGAAAGTACTCACAATGATACTAAATCTGACTTCAAACCACCTGAACCGATTAAGGATACTCGAGAAGGAAACGAATCTCATATCGACACTCTTAGGTTAATTGTAGAAGAGGCGTATACCAAAGACGTTGGAAGAGGACGGGCAAGAATAGATCATCATACTATGGATTTACTTGGCATTGAAGATCCAGAAGTTTTTGGAGAACCGACTTATCTTATTGAAATAGAGGGAAATAGAAGGACAGTAGCTTGGTGCTTACCGCTTCATCCTAGTGACGAATCAAAAGGAATCATTAGAATGGATGGTCTGATACGGCACAATGCCGGCGTTGACACAGGTGATAAAATTACTCTAAGAAAAGTAAAAGCATCCAAAGCGGAGAAAGTTATAGTTTCAATGTTAATACCTGAAGATGAGGATATTTCACGGCCAAAGGATATTCGATTTCTTTCTGGAATGCTCGATAAAATACCGATAGTCAGGGGAGATTTTGTAATGGTGCCATATTTTACCAGCAGGCTCTTCTTCAGAATAGTAGAACTAATTCCCTCACATGAAGCGGTAGTAGTGACTCAGAAATCAATTTTTGAACTGATAGATTCAACAGAGATACACGCTTCTACAGATAAAGAAAAATCTGCTCAAAAAACCAAATCCGTCTGTTCGTCTTGCTTGAACGAAATCATCTTTCCTTCAATTTTTACTTGTGCTTACTGTGGTGATGATTTTTGTGAAGAGCATCGGCTTGTAGAACATCACAACTGCATTAAAACTAGATATGTAAAATACATTAGAAAAAGTTGGCTTAGGAAAAAGGGTCAAAACGTTACAAGTGGGAAATATATGGTAGTCTGTGATACGTGTGGATTTCAATCTGGATCGAGTTATCCTATAGAAATAGCCGGCTCAGAACTTGAAGATCATTTGAAGACTAAAGGGTGCGATGAAAAAAATATTTTTCTGGAGCAAACTAATGAAGATGAGTTTGATAAGGAGGTGGGAATTCCACTCCAATCCTCTGAATCCCATCAGGGCTGGTTATATGACTGCCTTGAGAAAGCAAAGGAAATAATCATCACACATCATTTACAAAACCCAACAGATGAAAGGTATCTTGATTGCCGCAGCTTCTTTATGGCCAAGACCTTTGAGATAAACATTCAGAACACTAACGAATCCGCATACGCCTTCATAGGTCTTCAAGATGATTACCAATCCCAAGATCATTATATCGTAAGTATTCACGAAAACCTTTTTCGAGATTATACCTATTCCGAGGATATGTCAGATACTAGTCGAATGTATGACAATAAGAGAATGGTCATAGTAGTACTCATTCACGAGTTGCTTCATGCACTACATCCAACATTACTACATGATGTACCGATGGGCATAAACCAGTTAGAACGGCTTTTGGCAAACAAAGCAGGATATTATGATGCCCTAAGAAACATGGAAAGATTTTCCCATTACGGCAGGATGAAGTTTTGTAGCAATTAGGATTATTTCTAAATCATATCACTAAAGAGATCTTGGCTAAACAAACTTGAATTGCTAGGCCCAGAGAGGATTTATGGTTCCACAGTAATCGCATTTTACGGTATTGCTGACTGCTATGTTCAATGCCGCGCCACATGCCTTGCACTTGTGAGGTTTTGAATGGGAAAGTTTCTTGCTCTTAAGCGTCCTTGAGGTCTTTTCAATATCGGTCAATGTGATGACCCCAATCAGAGTGTCAACCCCTGACACTACGGGCAGCCTCATGACTCGAAGCTTTGACATCTTTTCCAACGCTGTCGATACCTTTTCTTTTGGAGATATAGTAACAACCTCCTTTACCATGATGTCCTTGATCTTGGTTTTCTCTCGTTTTCCGGCCTCAACATTACTAACATCCTTTAGGGTAACAATGCCAACCAACCTTTTGTTGTCCACGACAGGTAGTCCTCCAAAGTGCTTTGTATGCATCAATTTTCGTGCCTGTTCTACACTCTGGTCGGGAGAAATTGTAAACAACTTAATGGACATTACCTCGGAAACAGACACGTCTTTTAGAATGGATGACATTTGACTGTATAATGTGAATCTGGTTTATAGCAATATTGCATTTTTATTCTTCGGCAATGAATCTGTTTGTCGGCTTATACAGACGAGATCGCCACAGTATTCAAAATCCAATATACTCTCCTTTGGTGCGTATAGATAAAATCAAATTTTTACAAACTTCCAGTACTAGGTTATTACATAATACCATAAATTAAATTAGAATCAATATATTGGAAATATGTGGTAAACACCCAGAATCTCAGTCTGGGAAATGTACCTATAATAGGAAATATCCCACTAGACCCGCTGCTTCTAAGCCAGCCCAAAGCACTTACTATTTTGTTGCAAAAGGAAAAGTCAACAAAATTATTTTTCTTGAGAATAGTTCTTGGAATCTACATTCTTTTGCCTGTATTTTGCCCATGCATTGTTCACTGTAAAAACAATTCTCTTGCCTAGGACTTGTTCCAGCCAAAGAGGTAGTAGAAACTTTCTTGCCGGTGAAAAATATCTGTAATATTTTTCATTGTCAAGTTCCTTGTCATCAAGAACATTTCTTGCAGCAAAGGTTCCGCAAAAGGTTGCCCAAGGAAGTCCGACGCAGCCAAGGACAAAATGAGCCCATGGATGTTCCGGATCTACAAGCACAGTTGGAATGAGGTCTCTTGTCATGTCAATGCGTCCCTGCCAGTACTGGATAAACCTCAGAGACTGAATCGACGGAATCTTCTCCTTTAGTCCGTTTATTACTTTGTCTATTACGCGAGGCATGGTGGTATCATTTTTTGCATATGTTGTCATCATGTCGCCTCCTCCAACCAAGAGGCGGTTTGAGCCGGTCAGTCTGAAATAAGTGTAGATGATGTCCGAATCCCAGCACTGTAGAGGGCCCTGAGGGAAAAGCTCAGCCACATCACTGTCTCCAAGTGGCTCGCTGATGGATAGAAAGGTCTGAGCATGGTATACATCTTCTGAATATTTTGTTATGTAGCGTTTTGGTTTGTCTATGCAAAATATTATCTTGTCTGCTGTAACAGAACCCAGATGTGTGCGTACGGTGTGCCCCTCCCAAGAGAGCACCTCGGATGACTCGAAGATCTCAATGCCTCCGTTCAAGAGGACTTGCTTGATTCCCTGTGCATACAAAAGAGCGTTAACACCATAAGTTCCGGTGTAGCGAATAGCACCAGAATATGCCTTTGAGCCTATTACAGAAGGTACTTGGGATTCATCGTAAACCGTGCTGGAGTAGCCAAGGCTCTTTCGAGCGTTTACCTCATCTTGGACGTCCTTCCAACCGCTTGGGCCCTTTCCAAGAAAGAGGCAGTCCTGAACCTGCAGGTCGCAATCTATCTTGTGCTTTTTTATGTTATCAACCATAATGTCTACCCCTTTTGCGGCAACCTCCCACAAGTCCCTTGCACCATTTGTACCGTATTTGCGCAATAACTGTGAGAGCTCAAGCTCGCTGTCAGGAGTCAGAAAGCCTGCACTCTTTCCAGTTGAGCTTCCTCCACAAATGTTTTTGTCAAGGAGGATAACCTTCTTTCCAGATCCAACAAAGCGGAGTGCCGCTGCAAGGCCTGCTGCACCTGCACCAACAATTAGCACATCTGTTTTGTTCTGTCCCATGAGTGGAGGTCTAATGGGCTCCTTGATTCCCAATAGTGTAGTAAACCACCAGTCTTGTAAAATCAAATTCTAACCAGTCTACCTATACAATAGTTAGCAGGTATTTGTGTTTCATGGTAATTCTCACTAGAAAACAAATCAAAATCAGCCAAGTTGCTCAACTAATAAAACGGTCATCCTCCCTAAAAAATCCAGAAACTTTTCTACAAGAAATCCTAAACTGCCACATTTAGAAGAAATAGGGACAACTTGTGATGGGGAGGATTGGTTCCATTTAAAGGAAAGTTTGACCACATCTCAAGTAACACATGAAGTGGTTACCTGTCTTTGTATTGCTTACTATTTTTTCAGGACCCATAGCATATGGACAAATGTATGGTGGAATAGAGGAAAATTCTCCCAATATAACAAACCAGAAAAGTGCTACCTTTCCAATGGTAGCATATACTGATGACAAAATGTATGAGGTGGACATGTCATGGGAACCTCACACGATACTTACTAACCAAAAGATTATTTTCATTTTCCAGTTCTATGACTACAAAACAGGTGGGCTTGTCCCAATGGTAGATTATCAATTTGTAATATCGCAGAACAACAAGGAGCTTACAAGAATTTCAGGAACTACATCACAGGCTGGCGACTACAAATATTTTGCTTTTGAGCATCCCGGACCTGTTACCATACGCCTAGAGAAAATCGGGGATACCGATGCTTTTGTATCATTTAACACTACTGTAAACCAAAATCCTAACCCTGCAGGACCTGTCACGATTGTACAGCCATCTCCAAACATTTCAAATAAAGAAAGGTACATTTTTCCCATAATTGAGGATGTAATTGTGGGGGCGCTGTTGTCACTTCTTCTCTGGTTGACAAAAGGACCCATATTGAGAAAACTGAATTTGATCAAATAGGATGTTGTTAGCTTTGGGTTGTTCAAACACAAATTTTGAGATTCTTGTTACTAAAACTAGGATCATTTTTTATACGATCTTGACCTAAAAACGTGTGTACAGTATAGCTTGCAAGATAATTTTCTTTTCTGTAACCATTTTACTAATTTCAGGACTTTCTATATTTCTTCAAAATGCTTGGGCAACAAATTACCTCATACAAGATCAAACCTCTTGCACAGGCCTTGAAGGAAGCTGGAACCCAAACTTTTCAACATGTGCAATAAAGGGCCTGATTCTTTCAAGCAGAGATAAACTTGCCGTAAACTCTACCGTACATCTAGAAAATATCGGTATTATCACAAACAACGGAGGAAAGATCTACATCTACGGCAACCTCACTACAGACGAATTTAGTGTCATATACAACAATGCAGGTGGATCTATCTACAACTATGGTACGCTAACAGCAAGCAGCGGTACAATAAACAATTATGCTCCCATCTACAACCACGGAATCATCAACAACTATGGCACCATCTACAACTATAACATCATAAACAATTACAACGGAAGCACGATAGACGACCGATATGGCGTCATCCATAACAACGGTACAATAAACAATGATTGCAAGACTGTCTTTATGGGCCTTGTACCGTATGGAAATGTAATAAAAAACGCCTGCTCCACCATGCCTCAATCAGGACCAATCTTGCCTCCAGTACCGTTGGCCCTGCCAAGCGTGCAATCTCCTCTGAATCAAACCAAGTCTGGAGTTCCTGTAAAGAATGTTGTTTGCGGCCAGGGTTTGGAACTAGTCATCAAAAACGAGGATGGTTCACCTGCTTGCGTCACACCAGAGACTGCACAAAAACTAGTTGAGCGCCACTGGGCACAGCCGATTACACCCAAGCCTTGAGTGCAACAACAGTTGCCAAAAACTGAACCAGGTGATTTTCAAGATGATTTGCTATGAAACAAACCATCAATGTGTGCACTGGCATTGTACAAGTTTTGTGTCAAACGCACAGTCGTGGGGCCCTTCAGACCTGGCATCTGTTGGAATCTTTCCCATGCATTCCTGATGTCGTCCCTTTTTGCAGAACCAGCAGATAGAGTCTGCCTCACCAGCAGCACACTTGTCTCCTAAAATACCGTGACATCTCCCGGAGCAGGCGAGTGGTCGCCCTTGTGTTGGTCGAAAAATTCCTTGTGGTCTAATTCCTGGTGCTTTCTTAGCTCATCTAGATTTTCAAATACGTTACTGCAAAGATAGCATTTTGGCTTGTGCTGGTCTACCATTGATAGTACCATGATATTTGTATTGTCAGGTCGTAATTGAATCTTTCAAGCTCTAGATTGGAACAAGCCAATCAGAGAA
>JAGWGO010000273.1 GCA_028867395.1 Nitrososphaerota archaeon
TAACGACCAACTCGTAGATGAAATTCTTCCACAGCTGCACAAAGGAAACTCTTGGAGCATGGACTATACTTTTCATAGATCAGGAAATCATGTGCTAAAAATCGACCTATACGATGCAGACAGAAACAACCAAGTAATCACCTATATCTTCAACATACCAGTAAATACAATTTTTGGACCAATTTTTGAGTACATACTGATTGCTGGAGCAGTCGCGCTGACAGGCACCCTTTTGTGGGTCAAATTTGTGATGATGAAAAAGAAAGTGCGATGACATGACGCAAACAGCCTTGAGAGAAAAAGAATATTAGCGTATTTTAGGTACCACAGTTATGGGCTTGTTTAAGAAAAAAGAAGAGCAGCCTCAGACAAAATGTAAAGAGTGCGGCATGGAACTTAATGATCCTGTGCGTTTAGACAGACATATGAAAAAGGCACATCGCCATGCACCACAAAGAAAGTTTGATGAACAAGGGTTCACCACTGGCGGCATGTGGTAAATCTCTCGATAGGTATATTTCACTATCCAACCGGCTATAGTAGAAGTTGGTTACTTTAGAGGTTCTTTCAGGTCTGACAAATTTCATAATTCAGACCATATCAAACTCTGGATATCTTGGCATCTTCTTCCTCATGGTGGCAGAAAGTGCACTCATTCCCATACCAAGCGAGGTCATCATGCCTTTTTCAGGTTATCTTGTGTCAGCAGGCAAGTTTAATGTTGTACTGGTAATAGCTGCAGGCTCTATTGGAAACCTTGTTGGTTCCCTCATTGCGTATTATGTCGGAGTATATCTTGGAAGAGGGTTTGTTCTAAGATATGGCAAGTATGTATTGCTCAAAAAATCTCACCTTGAGCTTGCCGAGTCTTACTTTGCAAAATACGGAGACAGAGCAACCTTTGTCAGTCGACTGCTGCCTGCAATAAGGACATACATCTCCCTCCCTGCTGGCACAGGAAAGATGAATATCAAAAGGTTTGCAGCGTTTACCCTTGCTGGCTCCATAGTATGGAATACCGCTCTTACATTTATCGGTATAAAATTGGGTGAAGAATGGGGCAGTATAAGAAAATACTCTAGCTATTTTGACATCCTGGTGGTCATCGTAGTAATTATTGCCATAGTAGTATATTGGAAGAAGAAGAGAAAGGTCAGCGATTCTTAAAGTTAGATAGTTCTTCTAAGATTATTTTAAACAGAGCCTCTGTGTCAAGCAAGACGCATGGAATATTGTTTTCCTTGCATGCCTTTCCTACCTCGACGTCTTCTGTTACCATCACCATGCCATTTTCTTCGGCATATTTTATCACAGAATAGTCGCTTGTGAGTTTCTTCCCTTCCACGATAAGTTTTTTTACGCTAAATGCGTCATAGCCAAATTCCTTTAGTTTTGCATCCATTCCATCATACATCTCATCCACTAGTACTTTCATGTTATTACAAGTGGGTCAGAGTGGTGCATATTTTTACTATATGATCATCATACGACTATGAAAAATATATTGAGAGTGATTCTAGTCAAATATCCAAATATTCCATCAGACGAATTTGATCAAATCACATATGAAAATGCTATGGGTTTACAAAATCACAATGCGTATAAACCCATTCACTGCGCCCTAGGTTGAACATGACGCTAGATC
>JAGWGO010000048.1 GCA_028867395.1 Nitrososphaerota archaeon
AAAGGACTATTTTACAAGGAATCCTGGCCTATCAGCAAGTGCTACAAGATATCTTTTAGAGAGAGAACCAAGCTTGGTGGGAATAGACTCGCCCAGTATAGATCTGGGTAAGGATTCAAAGTTTTCTTCTCATCACATACTTTTGAGGAAAAATGTCTTGATCTTGGAAAATCTCTGCAATCTCGATAAGATCAAGAGAATTTGCTTTAGATTGATAGTTCTCCCGCTTAAGCTTAAGGATGCGACTGGATCCCCCGTCAGGGCCGTAGCAATCTAGATTACAAACTGGAACCTATTTTGCCTGTACTTTTCTGCCAACTCTCCTGTTATAGGAATCTTGTTGCCACAAAATTTACAATTATTGTTATCATCAAGATACCATCCCTGAATATCAAAGCCATATCTTTTTACCACAATGTTTTTGCATTCTGGGCAGTATGTGTGTTCAAGAGAATGGCCGGGAACGTTTCCTAGGTAAGCATAGTTTAGACCCTCCTTTTTTGCCACCTCATAATGATTTTCGAGTGTCTTAATTGGTGTTGGTTCAAATTCCATCATCTTATAATCAGGATGAAATCTCAGAAAATGGATTGGAATGTCAGGACCAAATTCATCGTAAATAAATTTACAAAGTTTAGCAGCATATTCTAAATTGTCTCCCACTTGAGGAACTATCAGATCAGTAATTTCTACATGAATTTTGGTCTTGTCTCTTATCTCTTTTAGAGTATCAAAGATTGGTTTTGGATCAGGAACACCAATGTATTTTCGTGTAAATTGAGGCTCACCACTCCCTTTGAAATCAACTGTTATACAATCAAGAAATTCATTCATCATTCTTACAGTTTCTGGAGTGTCATAACCGTTTGATACGAAAATATTAAACAAACCATTTTTCCTCGCGATGACTCCACAATCTCTTGCAAACTCGATAAATATTGATGGTTGGTTGTACGTGTAAGCAATGCCATGAGAGCCCGACTTTATGGCCAAATCTACTACTTGCTCTGGAGTCAAGTCTGTTCCTTCTATCTTTCTTCTCTGACTGATGTCATAGTTCTGGCAATAACGGCAAAGC
This sequence comes from Nitrososphaerota archaeon, assembly GCA_028867395.1. Lineage (GTDB taxonomy): Archaea > Thermoproteota > Nitrososphaeria > Nitrososphaerales > Nitrosopumilaceae > Nitrosotalea. The sequence goes on from JAGWGO010000048.1 coordinate 1,079, forward strand.
CAATTGCATCCAGTGGTTGCAATGGAAAAAATGTTTGTTCCAGGCATGTAATGAATTACAGGTTTTTTCTCGATTGGGTCTACATGGCCTGTTATTACTTTGCCATATGCCAAAAGGTCAAGCTTGCCACCGTTGTTTGCTCTGATACCACAAAGACCAATCTGGTTTTTTGCAATCTCACAGTATCTAGCACATGCTGTACATCTTACCTTCTCATTAGGTAGTTTTTGATAAAGAACCGCTTCTTTTGCCGTCATCAATTATTACTCGATTTTATCATATAAGTTATGACGTAATGGCTTGTCGTGGCTTGACATTTTCTGGTCGTATTTTTTTGATTGCATTTTCAAGGTCTTCCCTAGTGATCTTTATTGATTTGACAGATTTTTCTTTATTGTCAACATATCTCCTTACTGCACTCATTGCAGCCCTGTTGCATACACCTTCAATTTCTGCACCGCTAAAGCCGTCAGTCAATTCTACCAGTCTTGCAAAGTCAATGTTATTTGCAAGTGGCTTCTTTTTGGTGTGTATCTCAAATATATGCTGGCGACCCTTTGAATCTGGTAATGGTACCTCAAGTATTCTGTCAAATCTACCAGGCCTGAGCAATGCATTATCTATCATGTCTAGCCTGTTAGTTGCTCCAATTACCAAGACATTGTGTAGCTCTTCAAGACCATCAATTTCTGTCAAGAGTTGAGAGACAATTCTTTCTGTTACATGCGAGTCTGAGCTACCAGAATTTCTGCGTGGAGCAATTGCATCTACCTCATCAAGAAATATTATGCATGGTGTTGCTTGGCGTGCTTTTCTAAAGATCTCACGTACCCCTTTTTCTGATTCTCCTACCCATTTGGAAAGCAGTTCAGGCCCCTTGATGCTTATGAAATTTGATTCTGTAGTGTGTGCGACTGTCTTTGCTATCAAAGTTTTCCCCGTGCCTGGAGGACCATAGAGCAATACACCTTTTGGTGGTTTAACATCTGCGTGTTCAAATGCATCCTTGTGCTTTAGAGGCCATTCTATTGACTCTTGAAGCTCAGCCTTTAACGATTCTAGTCCGCCAACATCTTCCCAAGTAACATTTGGCACTTGAACGATGACTTCGCGCAGTGCAGATGGTCTTACTTCTTTTAACGCATCCTTAAAGTCATTTTCAGTAATCACTATCTTTTGTAAAACTTCTGCAGGAATCTTTTCTTCTTTTAGATCAATGTCCGGCAAGATTCTTCGCAAAGATCTCATTGCTGCTTCTTTTGCAAGGATCTCAAGATCAGCTCCTACAAAGCCATGAGTTACTTTTGCAATTTGCCCTAGTTTCACTTTTTCATCAAGTGGCATGCCTCGTGTGTGAATGTCAAGTATCTCCTTTCTGCCAGTTTCATCTGGTATTCCTATCTCAATTTCCCTGTCAAATCTACCGGGCCTTCTCAAGGCTGGGTCAAGCGAGTCTGGTCTGTTGGTTGCAGCAATTACTACTACCTTACCTCTTGACTTCATTCCATCCATCAGTGTCAATAGTTGAGATACAATTCTCTTTTCTACCTCTCCCGTAACTTCTTCCCGTTTTGGCGCAATGGAATCAATCTCATCTATGAAGACTATGCTTGGCGAGTTTTCTTCTGCCTGCTTGAATAATTCACGTAACCGCTCCTCGCTCTCTCCATAAAACTTGCCTATAATCTCAGGACCACTAATTGAGAGAAAGTGAGAATTGGTCTCTCCTGCCACGGCTTTTGCAAGTAACGTCTTTCCCGTGCCTGGAGGACCGTAAAGCAATACACCTTTTGGCGCTTCAACTCCGAGTTTTTCAAATAATTCTGGATGTCGCATAGGTAGTTCTACCATCTCACGTATCTTTTGTACTTCATTTCTTAGACCTCCAAGATCATCGTAAGTTACTCTTGGAACAGAATTGTCAACAGCTTTGGTTATCGAGCCAAGCTTAAATTCAGTTTGCGGAGTAACTATGACAGGTTTTCCAGATGGTATTGTGTTGGTTATCATAAGTTGAGTCTTTCCTCCAAGATGAGTGGTTACAATAAGAGCATCTCCAGTAGTCAATACATGGCCTATGTAATTTACCTGCATGTATTCCTGCAAGCCTTCAGAGCTTAATTTTTCAATTGGAGAAACTGTTACTTGTTCAGCCTCCTTTGCTTCAACTTTTCTTACAGAAATCTTTTCTCCTATGCCGGCTCCAATATTTTGCCTAGTAATTCCATCTACCTTTATCATTCCAGTTCCATATTCTTCAATTGAGCCTGGCCACATCTTGACATGACTCTTTCTATTACCTGTGAGCTCCAAAATATTACCTGCCTCCCAGCTGTTGTCTTCAACAACTTTGGGATCTACTACAGCAATTCCTTTCCCTACATGTCTCTGTGACGCCTCTGCAATTTTTAGTACAATCTCACTCATAATTTCATCACCATAAAAAATAAAGTGGGTTTATTCGACCTCCACCTTATTTCCTCGAGGTCGCTCCTCTTCCTTCAGTTTGAATCTTACTTCGAGAATTCCGTTTGCATAAGTTGCCTTTACAGAATCCTCATCGACCTTTTGTTTGATAGGAATCTTGGTGCTGTACTTTCTTTCACCGCGTTCTGCATTGATATTGATGGTTCGTCCCATCACTTCGATCTTGATGTCACTTTTTTCTACTCCGGGCATTTCGGCCACAACTTTTAGAACCTTCTCTTTGTCATCTACTATGACATCTGTAAAGGGTTCTCTTGTTTCTGCGGTTGGAAGTAGATTTGGACGAATGTTTCCATATTCTTTTACCACTGGTTTACCATCAGGCCCAACTGTTACGTATCCATAATGGTATGGACCAAATGTCTGCATGTTAGCTGAACTTCTCATCTCCTGCCAAACATCATCCAGTTCTTTGAAAGGTCGCATCATTCTTTGGAAGAGTCCATCGAATTCATCCCATTCCGTCATGTCATATTCATCCATATGATGTAATAGTTATGACATTATATAAAGTTTAAGATAATATACCATATATTTTTACATAAACTAATATAGCTGACACGAATAAGTTCCATTGTATGCGAGTATCTAGTGTTCCTGACGCCGTACGAGAAATCATCACAAGGAACAGATCAATTCATGATTGTATAAAGATGGATCTCATCAATTACACAGCTCTTGCAGTAAAGATCCAAAAGGAGGTTGAACTCCAGGTTGGAAGCCCTGTCAACCTTAACACAATTGTTGTTGCAATCAAGAGATACGCAGATTCTTTTGAGAAAAAGGAAGATGTGCAGAGCGAACCAATGTTAAGAAATGCCAGGTTATCACTGACGGACGGAATTATGGATATCAAGTTTTCTTCGCAGGATTTTGGAACTAAGGATGTCGTCTCTTTGATGGATGGTTTCACTCGAATTGATCCAGATTATGAATTTTTTAGGCTTACTGATTCCTTTAGGTTTCTGACAGAAGACATAAGCGATGTCAGAAAACTGCTAGAGTCGTTTTCATTACACAAAAACTTTTTCCAGACTGGGCTTGCAAAGATAAGCATAAGCATACCCCAGTCTGAAGATAATCCAGATATTGCATCATACGTATCAGAAATTCTGCACAATAACGGAATAGAACTTGTAAATGCCTTTTTTGGACAAGACAGCATTGTCCTAGTATTACATGAAAAAGATGCCGCAAGGGCATACGAGATATTACGTGGAGAGATCTCCAGACAAAATTAATTGGTTTTAAATTCCAAGAGACTCTGCCCTAGTTAATTCCAAGTAAACCTTGTCTCCTACGGAGAGATTCAATTCCTTGTATTCATGCATGTCTAGCTTTATCGATGTAATCCCACCGCCCATTCCCATTCCTCCTCCAGCCATCATTTTGTTGAGGCTTTTAATCATGTCATCCATATTGGTGAATCCCATGACGCCAGAGCCAAAAGGAGACATGGGTGGACTATTTTGCTCTTTGAAATCCTTCGAAGATGAGAGTGAGACAATAACGTACGGCGCGCCGTCTGGAGAACCTTCAATTCTTACTACAATATACTCTTTCTTCATATTCTAGTTCTGTACAAGACTGTAATTTATCTTTCTCTTTATTGAAAAATTAGGAATTTGGCGCAATATTTAAAGTAGTTTTTATAAATTCGCACAGGTAAAAAACTCAAACTTTGTTATATGTACATACCGTTTGTAATTGTAAGATACAAACAAAATTTTTATGATTGACGTCTAGAATGAGTTTTTTGCGATCGCGTCTTTTTTCTCATAATTGCCATACCTGCAGCCACGGCAATTCCTACTATGCCAATAGAAAGGTAATTGAATATGTATGAGGTATCATCACTTACGAATTTGATAGAACTTAGTAATTGATCGTAACTTGAGAGGTCTGAATCAAAGTTCTTCTTGTCATTTGCATATGTTATTGTATAAAATTTATCGTTAGCCAGTATGACAGTTTGCTTGAATTTAATTACATTGCTGCTTCCCTGAGAAGTAAAATTTTCTTGCAGTATTGACACTTTTGCAGGAAGACCGCTTATGGTATCATCTTGTTCTGAGAGAAATGTAATGTTGTTAGATTGGTTGCCAGTAAGCTGGTTCGCTTTGTTTTTAACATAATCATCAAGTAAAGTTCCATTTGACTTTTCAATAATAAATGAGATTGAGGCCGTAAAGCCACTTGAGTAGGGAGCTATTACTGCAATATCAGGTGCATCCAGCTGTGATTTTTTTGGTTCTTCCACTGTCCATCCCGGCGGAGCTTGAAACGAAATTCCAAGTGAGGGGTTTGCGTAGTTTCCTTGAGAATCTAGTGTAGAGTTTTGAGAACTTGCAAAAGAACTATGAATGGAACCTGTTAGAATCAAGAGAAGTGAAATTGAGAATATTATGCTGCTATGCAACGATGAAAAGGTTTACACTGGCAAATAAAAGCTAACTGTGATCTCAAATCGTGAATTATATTGAACATTGCAAGTGATGCCCCATGGGAAAAGTTTTTGCAGTAGGGGTGGGACCAGGTTCTCCAAAATATGTTACAGAAATTGTTAAAGAAATTGTGATAAATTGCGATATAGTAATCGGTTACAAGTATACTCTCAAGACCATTGAGGGATTAATCAAGGGTAAAGAAGTGTATGAGATCACGATGCAGGATCAGGAAGAATCTTATCAAAAGGTATCCAAGTCACTTGGGAATAGAACGTGTGTCGTGCCATTTACAGGTGATGTGAATTTTTCAGAATCTGAGGTGGTAGACAGGTTGATTGAAATTTTTGAAGGTGTGCAGATAGTTCCCGGTATCAGTTCAATACAGGTAGCAGCATCACGTGCAAGGGTTCCATTAGATAAGAGCAAAGTCATAACCATGCATATATCAACAAGTATAGAAGAAAAGAAACTCGAGCTTCAAAAGGCCTTAATTGATGGGTTTAGTGTAGTGCTAGTGCCCCGCCCTTGGCCTAAAGAGCCCTCAAAGCACTTTATGCAATCTGAAATTGCAATTTATTTGAGGAACCAAGGATTTGACACCTCAAAGATTAAGGTGCATGTCTTTGAGTTCATCACAACCGAGAATGAGACACACTTTGTTGGAACTGTGAAAGATTTGGAAGGAAGACAGTTTTCTGACCTCTCTGTAATGGTCTTTGACCAAACAAAGCTTGAATCGTATATTAACTTGAAATAATTCTATCTTGTTGCTCAGTGAAGCGTTGGAGTAATAAGATTACTTGGGGGAATGGTGTTTAAAGCATGAGTTTGTGAGGATGGAAGTGATACGATTATTCCATTCATCCAAGTGTACGAAGGATCATAGAATCGTATTATGCCAGTATCATTAATTGTAATCTGGAAACTTTGTCCTGGGGCAATTGAACCACTTTTTATTCTACCATCTGGGATGTATGGATTGGTTGTGCTGTAAGTAGCTGTTCCACTTAATATTGAATGAGCTACGTTATCATTATTCGTCCAAATTATTGTGGTTCCTGGCGTAATTTGGATCTGGTCTGGAGAATAGTACCCATTGGTATAGTATTGATTTTGTTGAGAAGCAGCCCCTTGTGATAGTGAGGAGCCTGGAAGAATACTTACCTGTACTGGTGGTGCTTGTGATATTTGGGAGACTACAATGATGTTACCGTTCAACCAAGTATTTGATGAATCATAATATGTGAAAGTGCCAGTTCCGGTTATTGTATACTGGAAACTTTGTCCTGGGGCAATCGAACCACTGTCTATCTTTCCATCTGGAACAAACGATGGTGGTGGTAAGACTCCCGTTGGAGCGGAACCCTTTGTTGCTGCAGTATTTTGAGTAGCTTGACCAGTCAGTATCCTATGCGGTACAGAATCATGGTTTGTCCAAACAATTGTTGTCCCAGATATAACCTGTAGAGAAGAGGGGGAAAGATATTGAGTATTTTGGTTATTTGTGGTAGTAGATGCTCCTTGCAATATATTAATCTGAGCAGTTTTTGCTTGAGCTGAAACTGAAGCTGGGCTTATCACTCCGACCATCCAGGTGTAATTTGGATCAAAGAAGGTAATGTCTCCAGCAGTCTGTCCTTCTGGCAAATTCATGTATTGCGCAGCAGCAGCGCTAAGATATGTTTTGGAATTAAAGTTGGTTATGGTATACTGAAAGCTTTGGCCTGGCGCAATGGTTTCGCTATCAATAAATCCGTCTGGAGAAAATATTGGAAGAGAATCGTTTCCCTTGATAGCTGATGCAACTCCGCTCATTATTCTATGAGGCACCTTGTCATTATTTGTCCAAATTATGGTAGTACCAGGAGATACGCTAGTAATAGATGGAGAAAAGAAGACAAGATTATTGCTGTTTGATGCCCCAGAAACTATGCTTATTCTAACAGCATTTGAGGGAGTAGGTGTAGATTGTGTCGTAGTGGATGTTGGAACAGTGGCTGGTCCCGCAATGGTAGCTTTTGCGCTATAAATCACTCGAAAGTTTTCTGGACTTGTTATTTTTCCGGTGATACTGTAAACGATGCCGTTTTGAGTGTTATCTATCTGGCGCCCAAATAGATTGAGTTGGAGATTGTTACCATGTTGATCCTGAGCATTTCCTTGAAGCAAAAGGTATTTTCCGTCGCGTAGTAAGGTTGTAGTCCAACTGCCGGTGTTAAGATAGTTATCTCCGTTGATTGTAACAAGACCAGTATCTAGTGAAGAAACTATGCTGCTCCCGTTTTGAGCACCGGTAGTTAGCTGTATGTCAAATGTGGAATCAAAAATGTCTTGTGTGCCTGAAACAAAACCAGTAGCTTGAATCAGATATTTGTTCCCAGATGCAAAATCAGAATATGCAGCGTGTGGTAACAAGAATACAATTACAAGTCCGGCAATTGCAATTAGG
>JAGWGO010000274.1 GCA_028867395.1 Nitrososphaerota archaeon
TAAGTTATGAAAAGAAAAGACCATGGCAAACGGATTCTCAAAGCATCTAACCAAAAACTGTTACACCGGTTTTCACCCTTCCTTGAGGTTAAACGTACAATCGAATAAATAGTCCAAAATTATGCCAAATTCTGTCAATGTTAAAGTTTCAAAATAAAATTGTGGTAGTTACTGGCAGCGGTACTGGTATAGGAAAGGCAATTGCCATCAAGTTTGCAGAAAACGGTGCCAACATTGTCATACTTGGCAGAAGGAAGGAACCTCTAGAGGAAGCTTCAAAAGAATTGCAGCAAGTAATTGACAAAGCAAAAAGCGGTGCATTTGTGAAGATCTTCCCAGGTGTGGATGTAAGTGACGAAGAGGGAGTTTCAAAGATGTTTGAAGAGTTGAAAAAGTCTCACGGAACGGTAGATATCGTAGTCAACAACGCGGGAGTCTCAGGTCCCGTAACATGTTTTCCAAACTCACCGATGAGTGATTTCAAGAGCGCTGTAGCAATTCATCTCACAGGTACTTTTTGGATCTCGACTCAGGCAATCAAGGCAATGAAACAAGGATGCAAGATTGTAACTATATCCACCTTCTTTACAGAAGAGAGACCCTTTGAGCAACGCCCATACAGATTTAGAAGTCCCTACACTGCATCACAAGGAGCAAAGAACAGGCTTGCAGAGGCAATGTCTTGGGAGCTCACAGATAAAGGCATTGTATCAATTGCAACAAACCCAGGACCAGTACACTCTGATAGGATATACAAGACAGTCTATCCAAAAGCTGCAGCAGAGTTTATGCGGGTAAGCGGTTTTGAAAGCATCTCACCAGAAGAAGTAGAGATTGTAAATAATGACATTCTTCCTTTGTTGGGAGAAGACGACAAGACGGTGAAGGATGGAATAGCACAGGCTGCATCAAAACTTGCAAAAGCAAAATCGATAACATCAGAGCAAGAGATTCAAAAACTAATAACTACAATTACTGGACTCCTAACCAAGATACAGCAGATAGCAGAGAAGGTTCAAAATAACACAAGCAAGATGATTGCAGACGAGCAGTTCCTCTCGCAGCAACAGGTAGCCGAGACAGTGATGATGCTATGCGACGAGAATATCTCAAAGATACTAAACGGCAAGGTGATTCCAGGAGACAGGGTCTTTTACCCAGTCAAGCCACACATTGCCTGTTCTATACCTGAGACCAAGCCAGATTACAATTCCAAAGTTATTTTGTTTGTGGTTGATGCAACAGAAGAGTCTGATATAGCTAGAGTCGAGTACCTCGCACAAAACATCGAGAATAATGGCGGCAAGACAATAATTTTGATCTCAAAGACGAGCATAAAGCAGGCTGAAGAAAAACTATCAAAGTTCCATTCTCATGTGATGGACATTACAAGCCAGGAAAACGTGAAAAGAATGCTAAACACAGCAATGCAGAAGATAGGACCTATCAATGCAGTAATTTATGTGACTGGCAAAATCCCACAGGTTCCAAAACTTGTCGAGTTGTCAAGACAGCAATGGGACGGCCTTGTTGACAAGTTCATAAACACGCCGGCATCTGTCTTGCAAGAAGTGCTTGGGAGATTTGTTCCAGGCGGTGCAAAAAACCCCCCACTTTACAAGGAAAAGGAAGGAAC
>JAGWGO010000049.1 GCA_028867395.1 Nitrososphaerota archaeon
ACTTGAAATGATTTGAAAACTTGCAATTTTTTGCAATAATACATTGAATTGATATTGTTCTCAATCAAGACCAAAAGCTAAAGAGAACCAAACAAAATTCTATATAGCACAGCAAGAGGTATTTTCCAACATGTATCTGTCGAACAGATTTTCTATATCTGTTCTATCAAGGATAAGAGAAATTACAGAAATTTCAACTTTTCTTGCTATGTGCGGTTCTACAATAATGTTATTAGGTGGTATCTGGGATTCGGCATCCCACGAACTCCGAATCCCAGATACGTTCTGGACAGTTCAGCATCTGACCATATATTCAGGAGCCTCCATGGTAGCCTGTTCTGCAATTGCAGCAGGGCTGGTGCTCAATCAACACAAAAATAAAAAAATGAAAAAAGGAATGATGATGATCTTGTTTGGAGCAATATTACAACTGGGTGGAGGGTATGCAGATTATAACTTTCATGAAATTTATGGAATAGATGGGCTTGTTACTCCATCTCATCTCTCTATAGAGACTGGTCTGTTGCTTAGCTCAACTGGAAGTTTCATTATGTTGTCCAAGTCCCAAAACCAAGTTCTGTTGAAAATGGCTCCAGTTTCAATTGTATCCGTACTTTTGTCTTTGTCTTGGATAGGGTTCAATCTGGTCTTGCTGGGTGGAGCCGTTGTTCTATGTGTGCCAGTTTTTCAACTATTTTATTCAGGATGCGCACTAATGTAGTTCTTCAACCTGAAGTATCCAGCTAGCATCAATAGGCACGCTCCAACTAAAATTATTGAAGAAGAAACCCCAAATCCTTGGGATTTGGTATCTCCAAACTCCACACTTAATTGAACGGGATTTGAAGAAAGATTTGTCAATTCTAGAGTGTATTGTCCTGTATGATCAAATGTAAAGTAGTTGACGGTTTCCTTATTGGTTATGGTCTTCATACCAACATAAGTCCCATGCTCATCTAGTACCTTTACAAGAATAGAATTGCTGTATTGGTTTGAAGATATTTCATAAAAGCCTATTCCTCTTCCATGCAGTGCTAAAGACATGCTGACAGAATTCATCTTGTCAATATGGAAATTGTTTGAAGTTTTTATGGATGAATCAAAAACTATACCTGTCCAGATACCTCCAATTGCAATAACTATTAGGCCTATTCTAAACGGAGTTAGCATCTTGTACACAGCTGCTCTTGGTATTTACCGTATCTATCTATTTCGAAGGGCCCGGAGGGATTCGAACCCTCGACCTGGTGGTCCGAAGCCACCCGCACTATCCTGGCTATGCAACGGGTCCAATCAAGTAAGAATTTAACGGGGCTATAATGCTTGGGCTACGAGATTTTAATTCAGGTGGGTCGTACTAGAACCATGGACAAGAGCCTACTCGTCTATGACAAGTATGTAAAGTCGGAGGTAACAAGGGCTCAGTACAAATATTTTTTCAAAAAGTTTCTTCAATGGGCTGAAATTAAGAACGGCAGTGCGCTCTTACATCTAAAAGATACACAACTTCAGGCGATGATCGAAGATTATGTTATGCATCTCCGTAAGAGACTCAGTCCAAACTCTATAACTCCGATCATAGCTGGCTTGAAACTATATTTTGCAATGAATGACAGGACGCTCAACTGGGAGCGAATCCAGAAAATGGTCCCTGAAAAGGTAAAGAGGACAGGGTACAGCGCCTATCAGACAGAAGACATTCAAAAGATGCTGGAATCATGTGGCAAGTCAAAGCGGAACAAGGCTTTGATACACTTTCTTACCTCTACTGGATGCAGAGTTGGAGCCATTCCTGATGTAAAACTAAAACACTTCAGTCAGGAAGAAGATTGCAAGTCGATATTATTCTATGAAGGGTCGGCTCAAGAGTACTATGGATTTCTGACGCCTGAGGCAAGTAATGCGCTTGATTCCTATCTGGAAGAGAGACGAAAGGACAATGAGTACTTGGATGAACAGTCTCCACTCTTTAGAGAAGATTACCAAGTAGGTGTTCAGAAAGCAAATCCAATGACGTTGAGGGCTATACATCTTGTATTACACAGAATTGTCAAAACCGTAGACAGAAAAAAAGAAGGTCGTAGGCACAACATAATGACAATACACGGGTTTAGAAAGAGATTTGCAACAATAGTCAAACTTGACAACAAAATAAGTTGGGCAGTGGGTGAGAGGCTATTAGGACACCAATCGTATCTGGATCCTTCTTATTTCAGACCAACAAAGGATAATCTACTCAAAGAGTTCAAGAAAGTGATCCCTGATCTTACGATAGATGAATCTGAACGCCTTATGCTTCAAAATAAAGTAAAAGATGAGATAATCAAGAGGATAGAATCGGAAAAAGATCAGCGAATAGCTCATCTAGAAGACAAAATGAATAAACTCGATAAAATTCTTAAACATCTTAATCTCGACAAAATAAACTAGCATACAATAACCCCTTTAAACACCTTGTTCACAGGCTCGCGCGAGATCTAATGGATGACATTGATGTAATTACAACTATTAGTCTTCGACGCAAAACTAAGGACCGCATAGCAGAACTTGGCAAGAAGGGTCAGTCCTTTGACGAGATACTTCTCATGTTGATCAAAAAAAGGAGTACGTCAAGTTGACTACCAACAACACTTGCAATATGGCTTCAGGCGAAGAGACTTGTCCATCTTGCAATGCTCCTTTCTCTACACACAGCAATCGCGATCTGTTGTTTTGTGTGCTGGCTTTGTTAGAGAGTGATAAAGTTTGAATCCAAATTTTACCTTTCAGGATCAGACACGAAAAGCAGAGGAGACACAACACAAGTATAGATGCGATATCTGCGGAGTGGAAATCTACTCTGATCAGGTAACGATTATTGGAGCTTCAGTTCCATTTGATTACCTCATTGGTGACACAATGAAGTTATGCCCCTTGCATCTTGAGAGTCTCCACCAGTGGGTCCAAAGAAACAGGAGCCAGAAATGAAATTTCAATGTACTTTTTGTGACAAATCTTCAAAATCAGAATACGATCCGAAGTTCACTGATTGCTATGCAAAGAAACATCAGATCGTTCGCATGTTGGAACAAAAGGAGATCAGAGATGCAACCAAAGATGCAGAAAAGGCAAGAGCAAAGGTTTCAAGATCAAAGGTCAAAGGACACATCGGAGACCTTTACGTTGAATCTATACTAATTGAGAGCAAGCCATACTTTCTATGCGTAGCAAAAGAAAACAATACTCTCTCCACTATGGCATCAATTGAAACAGAAGACACTATATACAAACCACTAAGCGCAGAGCAATGTGGGTATTTTCCTTATACCTTTGCTAGCTCTGAACTTGTACACCTTAATGACTCTATATCGAAGGCAGAGATACTAGATGATATAAAAAATGTAATAGACAGATACGTGAGTGCGCGTGATCTAGACAAGCATCTGATCCAAGGTGACATCCTTCTGACCTATTGCCAAGAATGGATTAGTACCGTTCACTATCCATACTTCGTTGGAGAAACCGAATCTGGTAAGAGTACAGTCTTGCACCTAGCAAAATGGTTGTGCTACCGATGCCACTATGGTGAAGACATACCTACTGCTGACATTTACAATTTCCTTGGAACTGACGAAGAGGGAACAGGCACCATTGGCGAAGATGAAGCACAAGAAATTTGGAGAAACAAAGACAAGATCAGAATGTACAAGAATTCCTATGCAAAGGGTTCCATGAAGGCTAGAATAATCGGTGTAGATAGTTTGGGAAAACACCAGGTCTACTACCGAACGTTCTGCCCCAAGTGGTTTGCAGGTGAAAGGGTGCCATATGACAAGGGGTTTGTGGAAAGGATAGCCATCATACCCATGACCGAGGGTCAACCAGTCAGTAACATAAAACGAGTCTCAAAGGACGAAGGAGAACAGCTAAACCAAATTCGAAACCGTCTACTAGTGTGGAAGCTCCAAAACATAAGCAAAGGTCTAACCACAACAGATAGTGGACTGAAGCAAAGGGATAAGGAGCTGTGGTCAGACTTTGTAGCATCAGCAGTTGGAACAAAATATCATGAAAAGTTCCTCAATGTAGCAAACTACTATCTTGAACAGAGGCATGCTGTCATTCGAGGTAGCCTAGAAGCAAGACTGATGAAACTGCTGTTGGACAAGCTAGATCCTAACCTTGAATTGAAATTCGAGGAATATTGGAATTATCTAACACAGGACAACCCAGAATTTCCAGGTAAACTCGATACAAGATCAGAGAAGTCGTTTTACTCCGATGATTATCCGGAGACCATAACATATCATCTTCTCTCAAAGATACTAAGTGAAAAGTTCCAAGCAGTAAGACGTGAAGCCGTCGTACGAGATGATGCAGGTGCAAAGCACAAGATAACCTCGTACGTGTTTAAGAAGGAAGTGTTGGAGAAACTGATACCAAAATACGGCATAGAATTACCAATTGGATCTCCTTTGCATGTTGGTCAACTAGGTGTACATGGTGGACAAGAGGATGATAAAGCCACCCAAGTCGACCAAGTCAACCAAGTTAAAGGGGATGGGGCAAGTTGAAAGTAATACAGAACTGTCTCAACTGTGGTAAAAGGAATATTGGTTCTAGTAAAACCAGTTGTACTAGGTGCACATCCACAGACTTGGAACGACTAGAATTGAAGGATATGAAACATGGCATATACCTACGCGTAAACGCGGCTTGGGAGAATTTGGTGTGTGAATGCGGTAATACTAGTTTTGAATTGAAGATGCATGTATACGTCAAAGATCCTCATACTATGACTTGCGACAAATGTAACAAACAATATGCTGCTGACTTCCGACCACTGCTAAAGAACATTTGTTATGATGACCCAAGTATTCGTTCATACCACGAACTTACTTACAGAATGGGCCTAACTGATAAGGATGCAAGGGAAGTCCTAGAAATGCAAGCAAAGCAAATCTGGTATTATGATCATAAAAATTCCGATGGGCTATGTGACAAAATAGTACAAGCCTTCAGAACATTGCAATGTCTGGGCACCAGCTGCTTTGAACACACGTCCCGCCGGAAAGTAAAACAGGCAAATCCATAGACGAGGTAAAAAACTCTAAACATTGGGGGGGACCCAGGAGGGTTCCTTTTTGAATTTTATAATTTAATTTAAAAACAATAAGCTTAGGTAAGGCTACACCATATTCTGAATTACAATAACATGGTATACAGGAAAACCCACAATAATTGTGAAAACGGCTGTCATGAATACACGGCATACATCAGGATCAAGAATAACTGGCACAAGGTCGGCAAGTACAACACAATATGCGGCGAGTTTTCAAGCTTGATAAGATCCGAAGAGGAAGGCAGACGACTAGCTTCAACTGCGTCAAGCTTGCTCCAGTCAGAAAAGATAAAACAAAAACAGAGAAAACCAAGAAATAGTCTACGTAACAGGATCTTGAAGATGTATTTCCCAGACCATCCACAATTTCAAGATGTATACACTTTGACTGATATCAAAAATGAAAGTTAGTGGTATTTTTTGTACTTGAAAAGGGTGCGCCAAAAGAGACACCCTTTCTAATCGCTTATCTACACAAAGACTATTGAAGGAATCCTAGGTTCATTTGAACCTAGGATTTCGATGGAATCAAATGAGCCTATCGGGATAATGGCAAAGATGCCTTTCCAGTGCAGACGTGGAAGGGCACCACAAGTCAGCCAGACAAGGTGGAAAACAACAGAATTCGACAAATTATGGTGTTGGCATATGTTGCAGACATTCCATAACAAACGTTACTTAGTCCAATATGAGATAACAATCCTACCTGACATCCGTGTTATCTCTCCATATCTTTCGTCTATCCGCAGATCTGCGGACAAGTGACTCCAAGTTATCCTGACCAATACAAGACATCTTGGTTGGCCATATACGTGAAGATTATTGAACTTGTCATTCAACAATAAAAATGAAATTTGGCCTAGACTCTCAATTCTTGAAAATCAGTCACTTTCATGCCTAATTTCTTTTGTAGGTTTTGAATTCTTTTTGCACTAGATGTTATCTTTACAT
This sequence comes from Nitrososphaerota archaeon, assembly GCA_028867395.1. Taxonomy (GTDB): domain Archaea; phylum Thermoproteota; class Nitrososphaeria; order Nitrososphaerales; family Nitrosopumilaceae; genus Nitrosotalea. The sequence continues at coordinate 6,053 of JAGWGO010000049.1, forward strand.
CATCAGAGCTTTCCTGAGCATTTTTGTATTCTTTCCATGCTTTTTGCAGGTCACTCCACTCCCTTCCCACTAAATAATCAGGTTTTTCTGTTTTTTTCTGTTCGTATTTGAACATGCTTTCAATCTCAATTTTTGTTTTCATTGTTTACGTTAAACAAAATGGAGGATTTTGTCAAAAGGATTACTGGTTAAATGATGCTATCCATGTCTCGAATTCCTTCACTGATTCTTCTGGAATTTCTGACATAACAGCTACTGGAAATCCAAACCGTCTACGAATCTCATTCACACGCTTTTCTCGTCCTATGGGATATATCTGCCATTTAAATTGCCAAGGAAAACCACCTTTACTTCTTATTTCTTCTTTATAGGGTTCTAACCACCTACATGCAAATATTGGAATCAGTCTCAAATCCTTACACAGTTGTGTCTTAGAAAGTATCTCCTCTTTTTCTATTACATCAAGAGTATTTTTTATCTCAACACCGACTTTGATACCTTTTATCTCATGTTCAGCAATAATATCCAAATCTTGTTTACCATCCTCTCCTTTTTTATCCCCATACGAATTCGTGTTTTCATCGATAATCTTGAATCTGTGAACTTTTAGTTCTCTTCTTACAAGGGCGTGCAGATAATTTCCTAATACGCTGGTATTTCGTGGACTTGAATACCTGTCGATCTGAGTTACAATGTTTTTGATTTTAGATGACATTTCAGTAGGAGAGATATCCAAGTTCGTAGGATAATAGAAATGTACACTACTAGAGTTATTTGTATCTCTAGCTTCGGTCATCAATATGTTGTCTTCAACTAATTTTTTCAATGCATCACTTACTACCCAAAAACTATGCTTATCCTCCAATCTTCTTTGAATGGCAGACATATGTAACGGCGTCTTATGGGGTCTTTTGAACTGGTCAAAGAATAACCCCAAAACATCATCGGTTACCCTGTTTTCCATACTTTCTTGCAAAAAATGACATTTTTTAATTCTTGCAATATTTTCTCCATTTTTATGCGTAGAAATTCCTTTTTTGCCCACCCCTAGATCCGCAATCCTTCATTCCCGGTCTGATATTCCGGACCGGATGCGGTCCATTTTTACAGATCTTTGATCATAATTGGGATCAGTATATAAGCAAGAAAGAATAAACGAACACGTGGCAAGTTTCAATTCAAAATACGCGTATCCACAACTGTATTACATGCTGTCGCATATTGAATTCAAACAAAGGCAAATGGCAAGAGACCTTGGCTATCAACACGGGTCAAGGATAAGCGACTTTGTGGTATGGCTTGAAAAACTAGGCTTTGTAGAAAAAAGTAAAAATCTTCAAGATCGAACAAATGCGTACAAAATTCCATCTCCGTTAGCTTTAATCAAATTCTATAGCAGTTTCCGAAAAATGAATGAAATAAAGCATTCATTTGATTGGGGAACTACAAAAGAAAAAATGATCGAGTATTTCAAATCTGAAAATGCGGTATTCTGCATGACAACTGCACTAGAACAGTATTCTCAATACGTACGTGATCCTGCAATTCATGTTTATGTTCCACCGGATAATTGGAATGAATGGAAAGACAAACAATTTGAAGGTAATGTACGGGTCAATCTATATGCGTTCAAACCTTACAGGGATGATAATGTGACAGAAAAAAATGGGTTGAAAGTTACAACCGCCCTTAGGACCTTGATAGACCTATACTGTGATGATAAAGCATACGCAGCTGAACCACTGGTTAGACAGATATGGCAACGATAAGAGAGCTTTATCATACAGAAATAACGGATAAAAGTAAACAGGAGCTCATCAAATTTTCAAAATGGTTTAATGAAAAACACGGGTCTTGGCCCTCTGTTATAGGAGGTTGGGCTGTATGGTCATATTATAAAAATGGATTTGGATCAAGAGATGTAGATTTAATTCTACCAACTGATGATTGGATTGAAAACGTTTTGAAAAAAGAATATTTTCCACATAATGGTTTCTATCCTTATAGGCATCTAACTGATTTTCTCGGAGAAAAACATTATGGTAAACCAGTAGATCCAAAACAACCGGAGGGAGACATCATATTCTTTGATTTATTATCTGGATCTACACCTAGAAGTGACCCGGAAGAGTTAGGTGTGTATGTTGATTGGAACTGGGTAATTAATGATTATAAAAAATCAGTACCGATAGATGACGCTACGATATTTGTACCAGAGGTTGAGTTGTTACTCTCACTCAAAATAATTGGTGCGTTGGCAAGAATAAGAGATTTGAGTTTGGCAAAAGAC
>JAGWGO010000050.1 GCA_028867395.1 Nitrososphaerota archaeon
CTGCGTATCCGATGGCAACAAGCCAGGACCACAAGAGGATATACGACAATGACATTGGGCCAAACACAGGTGGCATGGGAGCGTACTCGCCAACTCCAGTAATTGATGAAAAACTTGCTGATATCATTCAAAGGGATGTCATAGAAAAGACTGTATCCTGCATGAAAAAAGAGGGAATACCCTTTTGCGGCTTTATGTATGCTGGTATAATGGTAAGGGACGGAAGACCGTATGTCTTGGAGTTTAACGCAAGGATGGGTGACCCCGAGTGCCAGCCGATAATGGTTCGCATGGAGTCTGACTTGGTTGATTACATCCAAGCCTGCATCAAGGGAAATCTTTCCTCCCTTCCAAAGATATCGTGGTCCAAAAAGAGCGCAGTCTGCGTCGTTCTTGCCTCAAAGGACTATCCTGGCTCTTATAAAAAAGACGAGGAGATCTTGGGTCTTGATAAACCTAATGCCAATGATATCAATGATAATAACTCGTTTGTCTTTCATGCTGGGACCAAACTTGTAAACGACAAAGTCTTAACAAACGGAGGCCGCGTCCTTGGAGTCACTGCAACAGGTGGTACACTGCAGGAGGCAATAACAAACGCGTATGGAAGGGCTGCAAGGATTAGCTTTCCAAGCAAGTATTGTAGAAGTGATATTGGAAAGAAAGGGCTTGACGTTTCAGTCTTGTAGATATGCTGATCTATGAAGTTCAAATTTGATTGATCCCATGACATGGGGTTGTCAGTCTTTCTTCTATGGCAATAGTATATGTCATAATCTTAAATGCAAATAGTTTTGATAGATCTCTAATTTGTTTTTCTATCTCTTTCACATTTCTTTTCTTGTCAGTCGTAATGATTGTACTTCAAATATTGTTTTTAAACATATCATGACAAAATCCCACATTGAACGTGATTTCGTACCTTCACGAGTTTAAGACTCAAGGAAGTATCCTAGTATCCAGAAATGATTGTAATTTCAGTATCAAAACGGTGGTATCATCCACGATCAGAGGTAAGACAGCACGGTAAAAACGGAGCAAAGAAACGTTGGTTTGTGTTTTACTTTGATGAGGCGGGCATATCCTATATGACTGTGGAATAAGCAGAGAAGAGTTTACTGAAGACTATCACAACAAGCTTGTGAAATGATAGTTTGAAATCTGATATGATTAAATGGTATTATTTATCTACGTAAACTTTTACTGCCCAAATCCGCCGTTGCCAATCATCGGCGCACTGGTCGGAACTGCATATGATTTTGTGACATTGATTCCATTGTCAGCAGTTACCTTTACCAAATTCAGGTCCGACCCATCGGGAGGAGAGAGCATAACCCTGTCGCCAGGCTCTAGCACTGGAATCGAGTCTGATTTGCCGTTTCCATAGTTTACCTTGAGGTTTGTCACAGGCAGCCTACCAGTATTTTTTATAAAGACATGAGTGTACGTCCCAAAGTCGCCTTTTGATACAAGCGGATCAACTGATACCGCATAGTCCTGCGAGGGTGTTAGAAACACAAATACAAGAAACACTGCAACGATACCAACGCCTACCGCGCTACCTGCTATCAATATGGTCTTTTTCAAATAAGTTGATAACAAATTGCGCCATGATAAATGATTTGTCAAACCAAGAAAAAAATTCACGGGTCACCCCTGCATAAGAATTCAAAAGAACTTGGAAACTGCAGGGATGAATGTCTACGCACACAGTCGGGGTATTTTTATGCACAAGGTTATCGTAACCTGCAGTCTCCATCTTACACGATACCATGATAAAATAATACACTTGCTACACATTGTTCACGAACAGGGTAACAGAACTTGGTTAACCAACTTTTTTATTTTTTCATGACTTTTTTTAGGGCGTGTCCGATGTTGAGCAAGACACTAGGGGCACACTGACGCGGCGTGACTTTTTAAAACTCTTGGGAACAGGCAGCGTTGCCCTCACATTTGCTCCCTTTGTACCGTGGGGTAAGTTCATGCCAAACCCATCGAACATTGTGCCAACAAAGGTAAAGGTCACGCTGCCTGACGGAACTACAGCAAATGTCAAGACCTTTCCTGTAAACAGCTCGGAGGTCGTCACGTACCCATCCTCAGGAGACCAGATGCTTGACCAGGAGGCTTTTAGAAAGTGGCAGTTTGTCAGGCTCCCTCCAGAGATGGGCGGTGCGGCAAAAGACGTCTCTGCGTTTCGGGTATACAGCATGGTCTGTCTCCATCTCTGGTGCCTCTGGAAGTACTGGCCAGAGGACGGAAGAAAGAGAGGCGAGTGCCCATGCCATGGAAGCATGTACAACATGCTAAACGGAAAGGCATTTGCAGGGCCAGCATCGCTCCAGGCTCCACCATCAAACGTACTTCCAGTATTATACCTTGAAGCAGACGATAATGACGACCTCTGGATAAAGCCAGCTGTCTGGGGGGTCAACGAGAATGGAATTGTAGGATATGGAAGGTTTCTTCCATCAACATAATATCGTGATATCAAAAATTACTTGTGAGTATAGATGACTTCGTCCTCTGTCACTATGCAATCAACCTTGATGTCGTGGCCGTCATGCGGTATCGATTTTATTATCTGCTTTGAAAAAACAAGTGCAATCTTTTTTGAGTGCTTGCCGTGCATATACCTGTCATAGTAACCAAATCCATATCCAAGCCTGTACCCGTCACGAGTAAGAGCTATGGCAGGCACAAGTATGACTTCGAGCCGCTTTGCCTCCTCGCACCTGTCCTTTGGCTCCATCACAGAAAAGTTCCCAACCTCAAGGTCTGAGAAACTTGTAATCTGCTTGAATACCAGATCATCTTTTTCAACCTTTGGCAGCGCAAGTTCCTTTCCTGCATTTAGTATTTCCTGCAAGATGTCTTGCGTGCGAACCTCGCTTCCTACCGCATGATATCCTCCAATCAGTTTTGCGTTTCGGTAATACTCTACCTTTCTTAGGTTGTCCTGGATCTTGCTGCTTGCAATCTTGATAAAGTCAGGAGAGAGTCCGTCGCGCTGGTCCAAAAGCTGCTTGCGAAGACGGACTTTCTCAACGTTGTGTGGCAATTCCTTTACTGATTGAAGCTGCAGTAACAGTGTTTTTTAAAAGCATCGCTCGGGTCATAGGTCCAACCCCGCCAGGTACGGGAGTCACATAAGATGCCTTTTTTATTACGTTATCATAATCAACATCTCCAGCAAGCTTGCCGTCAAGTCTGCTTGTCCCGACATCTATCACAACAGCACCATCTTTTATCATCTCTTCTGTTAGTGTAAACTTGGCCCTGTTGCCGACTGCTGTTACCACAATGTCTGCCTCTTGGCAAAATTTCTCAAGATCGTTAGTTCTAGAGTGGCACGTTGTGACAGTTGCATCCTTTTCAAGCATGAGATGATAGAGGGGCTTGCCGACTAGGTTGCTCCTGTTTATGATAACCGCATGCTTGCCAGAGATATCTATCTTGTAATAGTCAAAAAGTTCCATTATGCCAGAAGGAGTGCATGGTTTTAGAAGAGACCTTCCAGAGGACAAAAGCCCCACATTGTACGGAGTCAGCCCGTCAACGTCCTTTAGCGGGGATATCTTTGCAATCACTGAAAACTCGTTTATCTGACTTGGCAGCGGCAACTGGACAAGTATTCCGTGAACTGTATCATCGTTGTTTAACAGGTTTACCAATTCCTCAATCTCTTTTTGGATAAAGTTCTGTGGCAGCCTGTGGTCTTTTGTTGCAATGCCAACATCTGCGCAGTCCTTCTGCTTTGACGTCACGTATTGCGCAGAGGCAGGGTCGTCTCCTACAAGAACGGTTGCAAGGCAAGTGTCTATTCCCTCTTTTTTCAGCTCAGAGACTGCGGCTCTAGTCCTTTCCTTGACAGAGTTTGCAACTGCTATTCCATCAATCTTCTGCCCGGTCAAACATGATTGAGTAATTTGCTCGATATTTATTCTTTGGAACTTTAAACTTGAAATGATTCTAAACAAGTTGATGAACCAAAGGGATGCGGAGGTACTCATCCGAGATACTATGTCAAAGATAAAGAGCCACGAGATAGAGTTGCACCAAGGGTGCGTTGCATGCCATGTAATATTTACGCTAAAGCAAAAATCGGGAAGATCAGAGCAGGACGCAGCTGACCTTCTCTCTAACGTGTTGACACATGACCCAAAGCTAAACTCGGAATTCATCGAGGTCGTAGAGCAGGTACACATGAAAGAGAGAAACATGGGAGGGGCATTTGCGACAAGAGAAAGAGAGTCAAAGGACAACTATCTTGAGGCATACTTTTCAAATGTCTTGGACGAGCTCACATCGGACCTGAACTTTGCATCGTACCAAGTTATATTGCGAAAACTGCTCCTAAGCTATCTTGGGCTGTATCTTGCGCAAACAATTGGCGTGGACTATCATGCCGCAACAGAAGAGCTATACTACCTACTGCGAAAGGATGACGTCAAAAATTCAAAGATTGCACACCTGATTGCAAAATTTGAGGAAAAGATAAAACAAAACGACAAGAACAGTTACAGTCATTAATGCTTGGTACAGATCGTGCTTTGTTGAAGATAGCGTTTGACACAAAAGAATACCTACAAAAGATTGCAAGGGGCGACTCGTACTTTTACACGTTTTTGAACCAAGAAAATATCGCAGCCGGTATATTGCGCCTTGCCCCGGGAGAAGAGGACACGCAAGAGCCGCATGACAGCGATGAAGTATATTATGTTGTCAAAGGGGACGGCTTTTTGGATATAGGCGGTAAGAACTATACCGTCTCAGATGGCATGTCGTATTTTGTAGGAAAAGAGATACCGCACAGGTTTCATGGAAACACGCATGAACTTGTAGTTGTTTATTTTTTCAGCGGACCTGACACTTGATATATTCTGAGGATATAGCGTGAGAATAGTTTTAAACACAATTGGCAGATTAAGCTGAGTTGCCCCGTTATGTAACTTTCTCACAAAAACCAAAAGTTGAACAAGGATTTCGCAATACCACTCACGGTTTTAGTTTCATTAATTCTGGCATTTTCCATGCTTGCCCCTGCAGCATACGCAGAAGGGAGCGGAAAATGGTCTGCCAAGCCTTACTTTGAGATACAGGGTAACGCAACCGACTCTCCAAAGGGAACCACTCCTGTCCAGATATGGCAGGCCTATGGATTTAACAAGATGACATGTACCATGACATCACCGGTAGGTTGGGATTACGTAAACCTCTGTGGGCATGACCAGACAATTGCCATAGTTGACCCATATGACGACCCAACAATAGAAAGCGACCTTGCGGCATTTGGTTCCCAGTGGGGTCTGCCAGAATGCACATCAGACAACGGCTGCCTTGTGAAATTATTTCCAAGCGGGTCAGCACCTGACACAAATTCCACTTGGGCAATGGAAGAGTCACTTGATGTCGAGTGGGCCCACGCAACTTCACCTGGAGCAAAGATACTTCTTGTCGAGTCAAACTCTAGCAGCTTTTGGAGTCTTGTACACGCAATAAATTACACAGAAACCAACACTGACGCAAAACAGTTCTCAATTGGCTGGGGCGTCACAGAGTTTCCAAACGAGACCAAGTATGACTCTTATTTTGCAAAACCTGGAATCACATTTTTTGCACCCTCTGGCAACGGGGTCAGCCATCTCTATCCGTCTGCTTCTCCTGATGTGGTGTCAGTAGGTGGTACAACACTTGGCAATGTATCCAACGCGACAAGAAGCGAGACTGTATGGAGTGGAAGTTCCGGAGGAGAAAGCTCCTACGAACAAGAGCCCATATATCAGATAATCTTTGGAATCAACAGTGACGACAAGAGGGCAGTTCCTGACGTCGCATATGACGCAGACCCAAAGACAGGCTTTCCAGTCTATGATTCAACACCATATAACAACCAGACAGGTTGGTTCCTAATTGGAGGGACAAGTGCAGGGGTCCCGCAGTGGGCCTCGATTGCAGCAATTGCAAACAGCCAGGGTGCCGCACTCTCGACCTACAAGTCCGGTGCCATGTCAAACCTCTACACTGCAGCAACAGGTTCTCTTTTCACTAGCAATTATCATGACATCAACCAGGGAGGCGCAGGAATTAACCAGGCAACACCAGGATTTGACTTTACGTCAGGACTTGGAAGTCCAATAGCAAACAGTTTTGTATCATTTTTATCGCCAAAACCAACATCTCCATCTATTCCGCTAAACCTGACTGCTGCTCCGTCAAACCAGCACCTCTCGCTTTCATGGCTTGCACCATCATTTACTGGAGGATCAAAGATTACAAAATACAACATCTACAGGGGAACAGACTTTGGAGGAGAGATGTACCTCACAACATTGCCTCCAACAAACGAGAGTTACGTCGACCCATGGCTTGAGAACGGAGTCACATACTACTATTATGTTACCGCAGTAAACTCTGTAGGAGAATCACACAACTCAAACGAGGCATATGCAACTCCTGGCACGATATCGTCTGCCCCGCAGACACTTTCTGCATATCTTACAAACGGTCAAGTATACCTGACATGGCAACCGCCTGCTGCGACCAACGGCTCTCCAATAAAACAATACAATGTATACAGAGGAACATCTGCAGGAAAAGAGACACTACTCACGTCGATTACTGATGGCACAACATCGTATGCAGATGCCGCAGTTGGAGCAAGTCCATCCTACTACTATTATGTTACTGCTGTCAACTCTGTTGGAGAATCTATACCCTCAAACGAGATATCAGTGACAGAGCCCCCCGCTACATCTCAGCCTCCGCAGGATCTTACAATCATCACAGCAAAGAACCAAGTCTTGCTTTCATGGAAAGTGCCATTCTATGACGGAGGCTCGCCCATTGTAAAGTACAACATCTATGCTGGCTCAAACTCTGGCGGCGAGATATTTCTCACATCCGTCTCGGATAAGGCATTCCAGTACACCAATTACCCACTTGTCAACGGAATAACATACTACTATTACGTAACGGCAATAAACGCCATCGGAGAGTCCAAGCAGTCAAACGAAGTGTACGGAACTCCAAGATAATTTTCTTGCCGGTTCCAAAAATCAAAATCTGAAATTGTTAATTGTATAGTTTTAGACCCTGACAACCTTTCTGCCCTTGGTCTTAATCCTTCCTTCTGCAAAGAGCTTTACTGCCTCTGGATAGACCTTGTGTTCTTGCTCTAGTATGCGCTTTGAGAGGCTCTCTTCTGTGTCATTATCTTTTACCTTTACAACCGACTGGAGTATTATGGGACCTGTATCGACACCCTCGTCGACAAAGTGCACCGTGCACCCAGAAAACTTGACACCGTACTCTACTGCTTGTCTCTGCGAGTGTAATCCGGGAAATGCAGGAAGTATTGCGGGATGAATGTTGAGAATCCTTCCCTGGTATCTTCTGATAAATTCAGGGCTGATTATCCTCATAAAACCTGCAAGGCACACAAGACCGTTCTTTGGAGCTACATTATTTTGTTCAAGAACTGATACAATCTTTTGGTCATACTCCCAGCTCCCGCCCTTTGTGCCGCTGCTTTCGACCACGGCAGTCTTGACTCCAAGCTTTTGTGCAACCTTCAACCCCTTCGCATCAGGCTTGTTTGAAATTACGATGGCGGGATTTACTGGAATCTTTTCTCTTTTTACTGCGCGTAGTATGGCTTCCATGTTGGAGCCGCGCCCTGAGATCAAGATTGCCAGGTTTATCATGATTTGACTTGATTCTATGTGTAAATAAACGTCTTTTTTGTGATCAAGAAATAATGATAGATAATACATGATTCACTGGGTGTAATCTGTTATTCTCATCTTTTCTTAATTAGAATCTCATGTGACTACTGCAGGGCTTGAATCTTAACAAAATTACAAAATAAAAATGAAGAGTGGTCTAGCTTACAATGTCGCCAGGACACGGAGTTGTACTGTCTGATTGTGTGCAATAGTAAAAGTTGTTCCATGTCTGTCCACGGTAATGGTATGTCCAACCCCACTGGTTTTCATTTAGGTTTGTGTATCCCGGGAAGTAAGCTGACAGCCAATCAAATACAGTTGTGGGCCCAGTCTGTCCGTTTCCGTACTTTCCAAGCAGGACGTCTGCCTTTGTTCCTCCGAAATCAAACGTTCCAATATTCCCAAATGTTGGATAGCCGGGAGGTGATGCAATTCCTGAAGCAGTAAAGTTGCCAACCCAACCGCCTTGCAATGTTCCTGAAGCATCTGAAGATTCGATAGTTCCTGCAGCGGGACTCGATGCTCCTGCAAATGTATTCCAATTGCCGACGTATC
>JAGWGO010000275.1 GCA_028867395.1 Nitrososphaerota archaeon
GTAACGTATAGCAAAGCCGTGGCCATGCTTTCTCTCATCTGTGCAGATAATTGTTGCAAGTCTTGCGTTCATGTTGGCATGAACATGGTTGCAAATTTCCAAAGTGTCCTTTGGATCTTGGATGTAGAAATGAATCTCGTTGTAATTGTAATCAAATCTCTTTATCTTGTCTGAAAACTTGGTTGTTATTTCTTTGACATAGTTTTCCAAGTCTGGTTTATTCATGCAAATCCTCCTCCGTTGATTATGACTGATGCGTTATGGATAAGGGTCTGCAGTTGATTTGGAATGTAGAAACCAAATACAATTACAAGCGAGCCCAATATAGCCATTGGAATTATTGCCAGTTTTCCCATATCGTCTTTTTTCATCTCTACCGCTGGACTACCAAAGATCATTTTTATCAAGTGCCTCAAGAACACTGCAAATGTAACAACAAGAAATACAATCACTATAGACACTGCAAGAAACTGCCCGCTCTGAAATCCTGAACTGAGTACCAAAAATTCACTAAGAAATATACTGAAAGGCGGCATCCCTACCAGTGCAAATCCACCAATCAAAAATAGCGCGCCAGTAATTGGCATCACCTTGATTATTCCCCTGACTTTGGACATTACTTTGGTCTCATACTTTTGGCTCACGGTCCCACTTGCAAAGAACATCAAGGGCTTGGCTATCGCATGGTTGATTATCTGAAGTATGGCACCATAGATCCCAAGCAAACCCCCAAACCCAATCCCAAGAGACACCAATCCCATGTGTTCTACACTAGAGTAGGCAAGCATTCTTTTCATGTCCTTTTGGAAGTAGATTGACGACGCGGCAATGCCTATTGATACCACTGCAAGTATTACCAAGAGCTCGTTTGAGAATGCCTCACCAATGGCTCCGCTTGCTATAATGTGAAAACGAATTATTCCATATAGTGCACAGTTCAGGAGAACTCCCGAGAGCAGTGCACTCACGGGGGTTGGCGCCTCGCTGTGTGCATCAGGCAACCAAGTATGCATCGGGGCAAGGCCTGCCTTGGTTCCATATCCTACTAAAATAAAGACAAACGCAATCATGACCAGGGTTGGGTTGAACAATTTTGAATTGTGCACCATTCCAGTCCAATTCATTGGATCTTCAGAGCTTCCAGCATTGATGTTTGCATAATAGAAAAACACTGTACCGACAAGCGCAAAAGACAATCCTACTGTTGCAATTATCAGATACTTCCACGCAGCCTCTATTGCGTTTTCCTTAAAGTAGAGCATTATCAAGAGAACAGAAATTAGTGTGGTCGCCTCTACTGTAACCCACATTATGCCTAGATTGTTTGTTATTGGCACAACAAGCATTGACAACAAAAACGCGTTGAGCCCCTGATAGTATCGCATAATGTGTTTGTCGTCTACCAATCCAATGTCATACTGATGTCCCATGTAATTTTTTGAATACAGAACCGATACAAATCCAACCAGCGATATTGGAAGTAAGATCACTGCGCTAAAGGAATCAATGTAGAAAGTGTTGCCAAAGGCAGTAAACGTTTTTTCATTGATTATCTTTGCCAAGATAAAAAATGCCTGGATCAGTACAAGTGATGCCGACGA
>JAGWGO010000051.1 GCA_028867395.1 Nitrososphaerota archaeon
TGATTCGTTTCTAAAGTATGCTGATCCTTTAATTGCCGACACGCTAGACAGGGCACTATCTGAAAAAGAGGTTACCGTTGCAGAAGGCACGAGGTTGTTCTCTGCAAAAGGCCTTGACTTTCATCTGCTTGCAATGGTTGCAGACGAGCTTCGTTGCAGGCGTGTCGGAAATCTTGTGACATATGTAATCAACAGAAACATCAACTTTACCAACGTATGTATCAAGCAGTGCGGCTTTTGTGCCTTTAGCAGGGATTTCCGCGAAGAGGAGGGATATTTTTTGCCAATGGAAGAGATTGTAAAGAGAGCAAAGGAGGCTCACAGCCTTGGCGCAACAGAGGTATGCGTTCAGGCAGGACTTCCGCCAGACATGGATGGCAACACATACGAGAACATATGCAGAGCAATTAAAAAAGAAGTTTCAGATATCCACATACACGGATTTTCTCCAGAGGAGGTTTTGTATGGCGCAACCAGATCAAACAGTTCCATCGAGGAATATCTTAAGAGATTAAAAAAGGCGGGAGTAAACTCGCTTCCGGGAACAGCAGCAGAAATTTTGGACCAATCAATTCGAGATAAAATTTCACCCGGCAGAATCACCGTCAAGAAATGGGTAGAGGTGATAAAGACGGCCCACAAGATTGGAATCCCGTCCACTTCCACAATGATGTTTGGGCACCTTGAGACGGTACAGGACAGGGCAAGCCACATCGGAATCATACGAGACATACAAAAGGAGACTGGGGGCTTTACGGAATTTGTTCCGCTGAACTTTATCCATACCGAGGCGCCGATGTACAAAGAAGGACTGCATGATGGACTAAAGGGCGGTGCAGATGGGAAAGATGCGGTACTGACTCATGCTATTTCACGCATCATGTTAAACAACCATATCAACAACATCCAGACATCGTGGGTAAAAGAGGGAGCCAACATGTCACAACTGCTTCTTACATGCGGGGCAAACGACTTTGGAGGTACGCTCATCAACGAGAGCATCTCGACTGCAGCAGGTGCAGGATATGGGCAGCTCATAAGGCCTCGCGAGATTAGGCGTCTTGTAAGAGAGATAGGGAGGACTCCGGCCCAGAGAACCACCAAGTATGGCATCATCAAAACATACGACTCACAAGAGGAAGAGGATGTGTTGGATAAAATAGAAGACATAACTCGTTTTGGTTCGTACCAAGAACTGATAAAACTGGACAAGTACCGATACAAGAACAACAGGCGAAACTAGTTGTCAGACTGTGAACTTGTCCTTCGCAAAGCAGCAGCGTTGCACATTGACGAGTGCGAGGCAGTGCACATAAGAAAAAAGATAACGACGGTAAGAATAACTGATTCTGAGATTGCCGAACTGAAACAAAATATCGAAGAGGGCCTAGGAGTTCGCATGGTTCATGAAAAAAAGATCCTCTCTGCTGCGTCCTCAAGCAGTGACACGGGCCTCATAGAGATGGCATTGCAGGCAAAAGGACTCCTTGAGCCAAAAAATTTCTGGAGAACTCTTCCCCATCCCCAACGTTTTGACAAGGTTGAAAAAACATACGACAAGAAGCTAGAAGAAATATCAGGAAAAGATGCGATAGAGATAGTCAAGGAAATGGTAGATGCGTCATCGCATGAAAAAATAACAAGAATTTCAGGATCATTGAACATTGTCTCTGAAGAGTTTGAGGTTGCAAATACCAACGGAGTGGACATCTCAGACAAGGCAACATACATTGCAGGGACCATCAATACAGACTCGGACTATGGCAACACCCCCGTTAGCGGTATAGGGGCAATGTCTTGTAGAACCATGGACTCTTTTTCCCCAATCAAGATCGGGGTTGATGCAAGAGAGATGTGCATAAATTCCATCAACCCTCAAAGTTGCGAGCCTGATTCCTATTCCATCATATTTGAGCCGTATGCAATTGGCGAGATGCTTGCCTTTGTCTTTTCCTCAAACTTTAACCTAAAGACATATTCCGAGAAAAGGAGCTGCTTTTCAGAAAAACTTGGAAAAAAGATTGCAGTAGAAGACTTTAACCTCATTGATGACCCGCACTTTCCAGACGGGGTGGGAAGCAAGCCCTTTGATGATGAAGGGGTTCCTACAAAGCCAAGACCCCTGATAGACTCGGGAATTTTTTCAAACACTTTTTCTGACTCGTTTTACGCATTCAAGGAAGGCGGCAACTCTACAGGCAATGCGGCCAGGATGGGAAGCCCCATGGGAAGGTCCTCAAGCCCAATTCCAATACCTTCTACCCACAACTTGATGATAAAGAGGGGCAAGAAGACAAGGGACGAGATGATAAAAGATACAAGAAAGGGGCTGCTTGTCGGGAGGCTATGGTACACATATTCTGTCAATCCGGAGAGAGGGGACTTTTCCTGTACTGCAAGGAGCGGTATTAGAATAATAGAAAATGGCAAGATAGTAAGTGCAGGCAAGCCAGTAAGAATAGTGCACAATCTTCCCATGCTTCTTCAAAACATATCAGGTGTTGGAGATGACATCAGAAACGTTCTCCAGTGGAGCGCCATCCCATGCGTTACCCCTTCCCTCAAGGTAAATGAGATAAAGGCAGTTCCAATCTAGTGGCCAGAAATGAAGAACTGGAGCCCAATCCCAACTCCATAGAGCCCAAGCAGCAAGGCCCCTGCACCCAGGCCAAGTTTGTTTCGAAACATCGGTATCAGTGCAATGATTGTAATCACAGTAACTAGGATCATCTGGTTTTCAAGAAGTGATGTGTTTGATATTATCGTGCCAAAACCTTGGTAGGCAATTGCTGCAAAAATTACGATTGCAAGAAGCAATGTATTGTTCACTATCTTTGAGCCAAGCACATTTGCCACTGCAATAGATGCGCCATTGCTTCCCTTTCGTGCAAGCATTATCATTGATATCTTCTCTGGCATCTCTCCTGCAATTGGGCTTACAATTATTGCAAGCATGACTACAGACACACCCAAGTCAGATGCCAGTCCCTGCAGTGAATGAACAAACGGCTCTGCGCCAAAAAAGATTCCGGCCGTGCCAACAGCAAATAGCATCACGGAGCGTGCAAAGTGCTTTCCTGATCTCTTTGCAAAGTTGGCGTGCAGTTGGGACTCAAATCTTTCCTGGGATTTTTCCTTTTTCATCTCGCGATATGCAAGATAAAGGTATGCGCCAAACAATCCGGAAAACAAAATTGCGTCACTAAGATCATATCCGTTTACAAACGTGACTGCACCGACAACAGCAGTCACAACAAGAAGTATCTTGTCCATCTTGAACTCTTTGACATCAATGAATTTTTGCGGAGCCCTTGAGAGTTTGGTAGTTGCAATTATCAGCATTACTGCAAGACCCAATGTCATCATGAAGAGGTTGCTTCCAAGCGCAGAGCCGATGGCAGCGTCAAATGACCCAACCTTAGCTGCTGCTACGACAATTCCAATCTCTGGCAGGGTGGTGGCCACACTTAGCAGAGTGCGGCCGACAAACCTTCCTCCCCATCTCTCTGAGAGGTGTTCTGCGCCCGCTGAGAGTAACCAGCTTGATACCAGCAGTTCCCCTAACCATATCAGAAGCATAACAAAGTCGTTTGCCAATCTACCCTCATCATTTTTTGATTGCTTTTATTAAATTGTAGAAAAGGGAAGCTAGTCTTTTACAATTATCATGGTAAGGGTCGATTTTATTCCATCCAATTTCCTTACCTTGGATGTGATTGTCTCACGCAGGTTCTCCATGGAATCAGACTCGATTACCATCAAGACATCATAGACGCCATATACAGGATAGACCTCCTTGACATTAGCAATTTTTTTAATCTCGCTTACAATCTGGTTTTCCTTGCCAAGTTCGGCATTCATCAAGATAAATGCGCTATGCATGCAGGGTTTCAGTACGCCTAGGATAAAAACAAATTGCATCTGCGAAAAGGCTGCATTTTTTCTGCTCCAAAAATTTTGCTTGCTCTCTGATTTGTCCTGAGGAGAGGGTTTGTTTAAAAAATCTATTTAACAGCTCAAAAAATCAACCAGCTAGATTAATAAAGTACATTACCGTACTCATACCGTAATATGAGATCAAGAATGACTTACCTTCCAGTAGAGATAGCCGATCAATTTTCTGATTTTATTATAAAAAGGGACGAGCAGGTGCTAGATGCGGTCAAGACTAGAGCACGAGACTTTAGCACAATCTCCATTCTCAAGTTGCTGTACCAGCTAAGATATGGGCCAATTACTTTTTCAGATCTTTATGTAAAATCAAACATTAGAATGAAGAGATCTTTTCTAAACTATCTTGATCTGTGCATGGCGTATAAGTTCATACGAAAAGAACCGATGGGTGCAAACATGATTTATTTCATAACAGACAAGGGCAAGACCATGCTAGACTTGTTCACACAAAAGACCTAGTCACCTCCCACGGACCTGCACAAAATTCTTTTATGCTCAGCAACTGGAGCAGATGCATTGGGAATAAGATATAGAGACGCGGGGGTAGACATAAGAAAGATCAAGGCAACCCAAGCAAGCATTGGAAGGCTTATCTCGTCCACTCACAACCTGCAAAAAGGCATCAAGACAATGTCAGGATTTGGGCACTATGCAGGAATTGTAGAAATTCCTGGCGGAAAGTTACTTGCTACACATACAGACGGTGTTGGCACCAAGGTGATAATTGCGCAGATGATGAAAAAATACGACACTGTTGGCATAGACTGTGTTGCAATGAACGTAAATGACATAATCTGCACAGGTGCCGTTCCGATATCCTTTGTCGATTACATTGCAGCAAACAAAAATGATCAAAAGATATTCAAGGAGATTGTTCGTGGTCTTGTCAAGGGAGCAAAGAAGGCAAAGGTTCCAATAGTAGGAGGGGAGACTGCCATCCTTCCAGATCTTATATCAGGAAAGAACTTTTCGTTTGACCTTGCCGGCATGGTGGTAGGAATTCTCAGTAGACAAAACATGATACTTGGGGACTCGGTAAACCCAGGAGATGTCATCATCGGTGTAAAAAGCAGCGGGCTGCACTCAAACGGCTACTCGCTTGCAAGAAAGGTCTTGCTTTCAAAATATTCCTTGCGCGACAAGATAAGAGGACTTGGAGTCTTGGGCGAGGCATTGCTTGAGCCAACCGAGATTTACGTGCAGCCGGTGCTTGAGGCAATAAGAGAGTGCGACATTCACGGCCTTGCCCACATAACTGGCGGTTCCTTTACCAAGCTGTTGCGACTCAAAAAGACAGGATATATGATCGATAGCTTGCCAGAGCCTCCTAAAATTTTCCAGCTGATAGAAAACCAAGATGTGGAAAAAGAAGAGATGTACAAGACGTTTAACATGGGAATTGGATTTTGCATTATAGTTCCAGAAGAGGAAGAGGAGAGAATCGACGAGATATTCAAAAAGCATGGCCTTCACAGTAGGCAGATTGGCGAGATAAAGGACAAGAAGGGAGTCTTTATTGACTCACTAAAGATAGCTTGAGTCAGAGCACAAGCAGTGTCATAGTGGTCTGCACGTGAGGAATCTTTCTTATCAGCATGACAGTTGATTCAAGCTCTTTTGTGGTACCTGCCTCTATCTTGCATACAAGGTCGTAAACTCCAAGGACAATACTTGCTTCTCTTACATGCGGTGTCGAAATTAGGCGCTCGTATGTCTGCACCTCTCTTCCAATGTCGCAGTGAATTGCTACATATCCTATTGTCATCCTAACACCCTGATTTATTATTGGTATTTGATTGCCCAAAAGGGTTTTGTTTGTGTAGCAGATTAGGATTTAATACCCAAACTTGTCCAAACAATGCGTGCAACTAGGGATAAGCTTTGAAGACGCGTGTAGAGAAATTTCTCGCAATCTTCTTGCGATACAAGAGCCTACAAGCAAGGACGTCAAGCGTGAGATAAAGAGAATATGTGTAAAGTACTCGCTTGAGAGAATCCCAAGAAATTACGAGGTTCTCAAGTCAGTCAGCGGCCAAGACTTTGCCAAGCTGCAAAAGGCCCTGATAAGAAAACCGGTCAAGACTGCGTCTGGAGTTGCAGTGATTGCGCTGATGCCAAAGCCCTATGCATGCCCCCATGGAAGATGTACATACTGTCCAGGAGGAATTGAGTTTAACACTCCCAATAGCTATACGGGAAGGGAGCCTTCCACGCAAAACGCCATAACAAACGGTTACGATCCAAAGAAGCAGGTAACTGACAAGCTCGAGCACCTGATTGGATATGGTCATGATATCGCAAAGCTTGAGATTGTTATTGTTGGAGGAACTTTTCTTTTCATGCCGCACCAGTACCAAGTATCTTTTATCAAGTCATGCTTTGACGCCCTAAACGGGTTTGACTCTGATGACCTAGAGTCTGCCAAAAAGAACAATGAAAATGCAAACATTAGAAACGTTGGGTTTACCATCGAGACAAAACCTGACTATTGCAAAGCCCAGCATGTTGACTGGATGCTTGATTATGGCATAACAAGGGTTGAGATTGGCGTGCAGAGCCTTCACGAGCAAGTCTACCAAAATGTAAACAGGGGACATACATACCAAGACGTTGTAGAATCGTTTCAGATGTCCAAGGATGCAGGATACAAGATTGTGGCGCACATGATGCCGGGCCTTCCAACTATGACTCCAGAAGAAGACATTAAGGATTTCAAGAAACTGTTTTCAGATCCTGCATTAAAGCCTGACATGCTAAAGATCTACCCCACCCTAGTCCTTGAGAACACTCCCCTGTACGAGACACACAAGGAAGGCAGGTTTGTCCCATACTCGCAGGACGATATGATTAAGGTGCTAACCGAGATGAAAAAAACAATACCAAGATGGGCAAGGATAATGAGAATGCAGAGGGAGATATCGTCTGACCAGATAATCGCGGGCCCAAACCTTGGAAACCTTCGACAGATAGTCCAGCAGAACCTCAAGAGACAGAACTTTTCTTGCAAGTGCATAAGGTGCAGGGAGGCCGGCCTCTCAGAAGAAGAAATAGACGTTGACGACATCAAGATGAACAGGGAGAACTATGAATCATCGGGCGGGCAAGAGGTTTTCTTGTCATACGACGATTCACATGACAGGATCTTTGGATTCTTGAGGCTTAGAAAGCCAAGTGCAAGCGCACACAGAAGTGAGGTTGCCGAAAATACGTGCATAGTAAGGGAGCTGCACGTCTACGGCAAATCGCTCAAGATTGGAAAGCGCGACAGGGACAGCATACAGCACATTGGGCTTGGAAAAAGTTTGATGAAAGAGGCAGAAAGAATATCGCAAGAAGAGTTTGACGCAAAAAATCTTTTGGTCATCAGCGCAGTTGGCACTAGGCAATATTACAAAAAACTTGGATACTCACTTTATGGTCCATACATGTCAAAGGAATTGGTATAATGGAAGAGCAAAAGATAATCGGAAGAGGAACATGGATAGACAAGCTTGCTGACGAGCTCCTCGAGAGGGAAAAATCTCTTGGAAGAAACCTCGGCATGATAAGAGTGGAGAGCGGCCTTGGCGCATCGGGAATTCCACACATAGGAAGCCTTGGGGATGCCGTAAGGGCATACGGGGTAAAACTTGCGCTTGAGAACATGGGATTCAAGTCAGAACTTGTTGCATACTCTGATGATCTTGACGGACTGCGAAAGATACCCGAAGGGCTGCCAGACTGGCTAAAAGAACACATTGCAAAACCAGTCTCGTTTATCCCTGATCCGTTTGGATGTCACGACTCTTATGGATTGCACATGAGCAGCTTGCTTTTTGATGGGCTTGACAAGCTTGGAATCAAGTACAAGTTTCAGCGCGGAGTAGACACCTATAGAAACGGTTTGCTCAAAGACCAGATCCATACGATACTTTCAAACAGCAAAAAGATTGGAGAAAAGATTGCAGAACTTGTGGGGCAGGAAAAATACCAGGAGGCACTTCCTTACTTTCCGGTATGTGCAAACTGCGGAAGGCTGTACACTGCTGTTGCATATGAGTACCTCCCAGACGAGAAGAAGATAAAGTACAAGTGCAGTAGCACCACGATTGGCTCAAAAGTTTTAGAAGGATGCGGTCATGACGGCGTTGCTGACATTACAAAAGACTTGGGAAAACTTGCATGGAAGGTAGAGTTTGCGGCAAGGTGGCAGGCGTTTGACATCAGGTTTGAGGCATATGGAAAGGACATAATGGATTCAGTCAAGGTA
>JAGWGO010000052.1 GCA_028867395.1 Nitrososphaerota archaeon
GATATGATAAACAACACAAAAAAGTCAATCAAGATCCTAGCCTCTGAGAAAGATTTTATGAAATTCTATCATTCAGGGTTTTTGGACAGAATCCAAGAATCAGAAATAGAATCACAGCTTGTCTCATCTTCTTCAAAAAATACCCCATACATATTCAAAGGAAAACTAAAGGACAAAACAAAAAAAATGCCTTTGAAGATTAAAGAAGAATTGTGCTTTATAGTAAAAGACAATGACGAACTACTTTTATTTATGACCAGTCCAAACAAGCCCTCCCAAGACATACTTGCAATTTGGACTGATTCTGTATCCATGGTCTACACATTAAAACTGCTATTTAGCTATATCTGGTCGAATTCCAGATTTTTTACTTGAAATCATACGCACACTTCTTTTGTTGTCATATTCTCTTACGCACATCTGATTTTATCCATGCCTGGAATATGGATAATCACGTCAGGTATTGATACACTTATTGCAAAATCGTTTGAAAACGCAGTAAAAAGCGCTCTGGGGGAGAAAACCCTATTGAAAATACAAGAAAGTTTATTTGAAAAATACGGAATGACTGTTGGCAAGGCAATCGGAGACTTTCAGAAATTAGATCTTGTTTTACATGAGTTGTTTGGCACCAAGACGGATGTTGTAGAAAAACAGATAATCGGAAGAATATTTGTTCTTGAAGAAACCAAACAAAGGGACAGAAACTGGCTCTTAATAGAAGATCCAATGCTGTCCAAGGTAATACTAGAGTCAGTAGGGGATTACGACAAGAAAAATATCTTGAATACAGTTCTTGACGAACCAAGAATAATATCTGATATTTTAAACATGAATAATTTGCCACAAACATCTGGGTATAGAAAAGTTAACGCGCTAATTCAAAGCGGCATGTTGATTCCGCATGGTTTTGTGTTCATGTATGATGGCAAGAAAGTGACAAAATACAAATCTGTATTTGAAAACATTGTCATCAGGATGGAAAAAAACAAAGTGATTATTCGTGTATTGCCAACTGTTGAAGCCATGGAAAAAAGTGTCGTTATACAATTAGCGGGCTCAAGATTACAGTATCGAAGCATTCGCTATGCGTGAATCTCAGACAAGGTTGAAAATTCATGATCTAATAAAATAATAAAAGATAATCCTACATGAGCCTCGTGAAAATTATGCACTGATTTAAATTTGGTAGTGACAGAATTTTGCTTAGACTAGACCCATGATACGAGTTGAGGCAGAGATTCCTAGAAATGACCTAATGGCTGTGAGCGATGCTCTTGGGATAATTGATGTGCCTGTAAATATAACCAAAGTTAAAGGTAGGGGAAAAGGAGTGGGCTCTAAGGTTCATGCAGCAAAAGGCACTGAGATGTACAGGTCAGAATTTCAAGACAAGTATGTAGTACACATTACAGTTCCAGATAGTATTGAAAATGACGTAGTTGAGATAATAAAATCAAACTCAAAGACAGGTAAGATTACTATATTTCAAGTATCTAGAGTGATAGACATTGGCTCAGGCGTGGAAAATGAGCAAGCACTGGCACTTAACGAATATGACAGTGTGATATTGACTGCTGCAAAGAAACAAAACACATCTTTTCCGTTTGGATTTGCTGCTGAAAACATGAAGATTGCCCCTCCACAAATTGAAGGGGAGAAAGGCTACTATGACGTTCTTGAGAAAAAATTCGTTCCTCTAAATGTGCTCGAATCTGTGATTTATCACGTAAAACCAATCGAGAGGTTTCAAATCCTATCTGCGGATGACTCTGTAGTAATAGAAAGCATGACTAGAATAAAGAGAAACTTTTCTCTCTACAAGATGAAAATGTCAGACTCGTATTCACAAGCTTTTCTAAAGTATGTTGCAAGCAGATTTCTAAATCTCTGGCCTGAACAAGAGATCAATCTTGCAATACTTTACGTGGACATTGTAGGTTCAACCAAGCTTGCAACGTTACTAAGCTCAGAAGAGCTCTCAGGCTTGGTCAAGGTGTTCTCTGAAGAAATGTCTGTAATAGTCTCAAAACATGCGGGCTTTGTACTAAAGTATGCAGGTGATGCAGTAATAGCCTTCTTTCCAGAACTAAAAGAATTTGGAAACATGGCAGAGAACGCCATAAGATGTGCAAATTCTATGAACATGTTGATAAAACATGCACTCAATCCCATATTTGCAAGTCTAGGTTTACCCACCATAAGCGTTAGAATAGGCATAGATGCTGGTAAGAACAGGATAGTCTTTCTTGGCTCTGATCCAGATTTGATTGGGCACAGCATAACAATTGCTTCAAAAATATTACCACTTGCCCAGCCTAATCAGATAACAATCGGGGACGTTGCATACAAGATGCTTCCGCCAGAATTTGCAGCACAGTTCATAAAAATAAACCCAGATGACAAGCGATGGAACTATACTCATCCTGGGAGTGGAGGCATATACCCAATATACTTTTCAAGGCCTTTGGTTCAAATCTCTGATCTCAAGGCCTAGTTAGATATTTTTTATTTCTTGAATTTTTTACTTGTGAATCTAGTCAGTCCCACCCTTCGCATCTCATCAGACTCTCTTAGAACTGATCTATGTTGTTCTTCTTTGTATTTTCTCAATTTTTTCTGAAGTTCAGAAGACTCGTTTGCCAAAATCTTGATTGCATAGAGTCCTGCGTTTGCAGCTTTGTTTACGCCAACTGTTACGACGGGTGAACCTGTAGGCATTTCAGATATCGACAAGAGCGAATCTAATCCGCCAAATGCAGAAAACTTGAACCTATCAGAACTTCCCTTGTCGTTGTAGACCATTATTGGTACACCAATTACTGGAATAATTGTGTGGGATGCAACCATTCCTGGCAAGTGCGCAGACCCCCCCGCTCCAGCAATAATTACCTTAAAACCCTGTCTTTCCGCATGCTTTGCATAATCCTCAAGTCTTGTTGGAGTCCTGTGAGCTGATACAATCTGGTCTTCATGTAAAATGCCAAACTCGTCAAGGATAGCGGCTGCAGAATGCATCACTTTACTGTCTGAACTTGATCCCATGATAATTCCAACTAGTGGTTTCTTTGAAGTCATAGATTTACGCCGCACTGAATTTTATTAAAGGTTTTATAAAAAACACCAGCAACCGTTAGTTTCTCTTTGAATAAAACTCAATTGATTTTAATCCTCGATGCTAGTTCTGTGGAAGAATAATCGTAAAAACAGTGGGAGGCGATTTGACCGATATGGTCCCACCATGAGATTCTATAATGGAACGAACACTTGAAAGACCAAGTCCAGTACCGGTTTGTTTCGTGGTAAACAACGGTTCAAAAATTTTACCAATGTTTTCCTTTTGTATGCCATCTCCAGAGTCCTCAAACTCTATAATCAGGTTATTTTTTCCGCTCTTGGTACGTACTATTATTCTTCCTTCATTTTCTCCAATTTCATCTATTGCATTTAGTAAAATATTGGTAAAAGCAACAGACATCTGTATCCTGTCTGCCATTAAAGTAAAATCATTTTCTGGCAGTTTTATTGAGATATTCTTCGGGATACTCAGGTTTCTGACAGAATCTTCCAAAATGTTGGAAACTGAGATTAATTTTTTATTCAATGGTCTTGTTTTAACAAATCCCAATACTTGATTAATTTGATGATTGATTCTAGATATTTCTTCATTTATTATCGGAAGATATTCTTCAAGTTTAGGGTCTAACTTGTTGTTGATTCTCAATTCGATTGCTTGAATTGTTAGCCTGATTACGCTTAGTGGGTTTCTAAGGTCATGTGAAAGCTTTGCAGTGAGTTCGCCTATGACGGAGAGCTTTTCTTTTTTTATCATTTCCTTTTGTGTATTTATGATGATTTTTGCTTGATTTTTTGTCTTGTCAAATAACAATATTACAAATAATATTGCAATCCCAACTACAGAAATCAAGCTCGGGAAAACAAGATCAAGAAAGTAATAGAGAGTTTTTGTGGATTTTGCAGTATCTACAAGAATGTTCTTAGAATAATCTGTCGTATGTTTTTCTCCAATCTCTACATCATCTCCTCTTACGCCATTATTTACAAAATAATCATCCCATTGTTTAGAAAAGGATACCGTGATCCCAGTTACTGGCTCGACTGATATTTTACAACTTCCGTCAGAAAGTATCTCTTTGGATGAAAACTGCGGATGGCTTGATGATACGTCAACTCCACTATATTTGCACGAGAAATCATATACTTGAAGGCCGTCAATGTTGTCTACCCGTTCAAAAACAAAAGGAGTTTCGGAAAATATCATAGGATGGAAAAAATCATAATCATTTTTCTGAACGTTGGGTGGAAAAGTGAAATACTCATTAGTTGATTGAAGCTTCCTAGTAGTCCTGTCTACAAAAAAAGTATGTGCGTTATAAAAGACGATTTTATTTGTCATGGGATCTTTGCCCAGTATAGTAGAATTTATCTTCAAAATATCACCGGTCGCATTTATTACATTTTCTTGGAGGGTCTCTCTTATGCCAAATGGTTCTGACAGGTTGCCCACTAGATTATTCAATAACCTGTCTTTACCTTCTTGTTCTGAGATAAATTCATAGTTTATGGGAAGTTTTTTCATTTCATTAACAAACATGCCATATATCACCATGATCGAAACAATCGCTAAAATTCCTACCACTAGTTTTGTCTTGAAATTCAACAGGATGTGTCGTAAGTAATGCTACATATTAACAAACTTGTTTTAATTGCAACATAGAAAAAATATTCTCCTAAACCACAGTTAGCTGAATCTTTTTAAATGGACATCATATTGGAATTCTTGTGATTACGTGTATAGTAGTAGACGATGATGTTAATACTACCAAGGTCTTTTCTGATATCTTGGAACTTATGGGGCTACAAGTGTTAGGCAGAGGCTTTAGCGGTAGTGAAGCAGTATGTCTTTACATGCAATTTAAGCCAAATGTTGTTTTCATCGATCTAGCAATGCCTAAGACAGATGGGTTTTACGCCATTCAGAAAATCCGAAAAATTGACCCCGCCGCAAAGGTTGTTGTAATAACAGCAAATCTTACTGAAGAGACTGATAAACAGTTAGAAGATCTAAAAATTAACTCAATTATCTACAAACCATTTAATTTAGATGAGATAAAACAAGTGTTAGAACAATACACCATTACTCTATAGTAATAATTAGAAAAATCAATTTCATTTGAATTAGATTTTTGATTTTTATAATTGGGTGAAATTACCATATAAATAAAACATATGTGGCGTTCCTAATTTTAGCAAGTTCTTTAATTTATGGCTTCTTTCTCTATTTTGTACGCCAGAATTCAAACTCTTAAATTATATGAAAGAAAAATTCCATTATTCTTTATGCAAAACTCTCCACTTGAAACTAGACGCGCCTTTGGGTTGCTCTTTGTCGGAGTCGCAATATCTGTTGGTTCTGCCTCTGTTCTAAGTGAGATTGCATTTGAACACCAAAGCCCGATATACTATTACGTGATAATATGGCTTGGCAGTTTTGCCATAACGTTTGGAGTAATCCTTGGCAAGTTCAGGAATGTTCTTCAATCGATAAGGGGTAGGATGAAAAACAGTGTCAAATGGTCTCACTCTGTAAAGGCAATCAATGGACTTTGTTGGGCGGCTCCATTTGCAGCCATAGGAGCTTTTCCACATCTATATCAGTATTTGATACTGCTTGGGATAGGCCTTGGAAATACTTCAACATATACTTTCATGAGAAGATTCAGCGGCCTTGCAAATAACGAGCAAATAATAGTAGGAATAATATCCCTTGTTGCTATTCCTATTGCTGTTCTACTAGATACATCATTTGTCTCAAACCAGACAGTTGCGGTGATTGTCTCGCGATTTATGATTGCAGTGGCATATGGCGCAGGAGGTGTCTACGCTCTTGCTTCAAAAAAATAAATCTCAATTTACAGGTTCAAACTTTATAGAATCTCTTGCCTTCTCTGCCCTATTAATGAGTAGACTAATATCTTTTGTATCGTCGACATCTATGACATTTATGTGTCCAAGCTTGCGTTGAGGTTTTGCCTCGTCCTTGTCGTACATCTTCAAGTACACTCCACTTTCTTCCTCAATTCTTATCGGTTTGTATCTCCCAGCAAAATCTCTTGGCCCAAGTATGTTGCGCATTACTGCATAGTGTTTAAGCCTCGTACTTCCAAGTGGCAGGCCTAGGATGGCTCGTATGTGTTGCTCAAACTGCGACGTATCGCTTGACTGGAGTGTATGGTGACCAGAATTGTGCACCCGTGGTGCTATCTCATTTATCATGATATGGTTATCACGAGTGACAAACATCTCGATACCAAAGACTCCAGCTCCATGAAGCACCTCCATTGTTTTTCTGGCTATGTGTTCTGCCTCTTTTGCTGTATCGGTATCTATCCTTGCTGGTGCAATGGTTGTTTCAAGTATGTTTTCTTTGTGAATGTTTTCAACAACTGGATATGTGGCAATTTCACCATTTGTGTTGCGTGCAGCAATAACGGAGACTTCCATTTTAAAATCAACCCATTTTTCAATCATCACTGGCCTATTCTCAAATAGTTTGTACGCTGATTCGATTTGGTCTCTGGATTCTATCTTAAAATTTCCTCGCCCGTCATATGCGTCACGTCTTGCCTTTAGCAAGACAGGATATCCAAAAGACATAACCTTTCTTTCCAAGTCTTCAAGCGATTCGACCTCGAGGAATTCAGGCACTGGTATTCCATTGAGATTAAGGAAGGTTTTCTGATTGAACTTGTCTTGAATTATCTTGAGTGTGGCAGGAGAGGGGTTAACCAATACTGGTGCCCTTAGAGATTCGAGCACCTCGCTGTTTCCAGATTCTATCTCATAAGTTATGATATCTGATTGAAGGGAAAGCTCCAATATGGCATTTTTGTCTTTGAAATCTCCCACAATTTGTTCTGCCCCCGCTCTTGCGGCAGGGCAGTTTTCTGTTGGGTCCAACACTATGACTTTGGATATGTGTTCTGGCATGCTTTTTGCTGCTTCAGTGAGCATCATTCCAAGCTGTCCTCCACCTATTATTCCAAGAATTTTTGGCACCATCAAGATTCGTTTGTGCTTTTAAAAATAGTTACCTTTTGACGTCTTGGGCTAATTACAACATGAAACTTTGACTGGAATCTTCCTGTTTTGTTTGTTTAAAAATCACAACCTATCTAATATTAGAAGTCTGCGGAGAATAGATTCAAGCATGCTTGAAGTAGGCAAGGTGTCAAAGAATGGGTGCACCGCCATAGTGGTAGACGATGACGAGGACACGGTAAACCTTTTTGCAGAGTTTTTAGAGATCTGCGACGTTAAGGTGTTAGGCAAGGCACTTGATGGGAATCAAGGTGTTGAGATGTATCAAAAGATCTTCCCAGATCTGGTGTTCTCTGACGTAATGATGCCCGGCTATGATGGGTTTTATGTGCTCAAAAAAATACGTCAAATCAACCCACATGCAATAATGATAATGATAACAGGCGATGTAAGGCCTGAAACTATAGATGGACTCAGGGATCTCAAGGCCGATGCCATAGTCTACAAGCCGTTTGACATGAAACAAGTTATGGAAACAGTAAACAAACTGCTTGAAAGATCTGTATATCAAACACAGAGACATTGATTTTGTGAACTTTTTTCACCGTTCTAGACTGTTATCGTCTGTATTCTAAAATAATCTAACAAAGAGTATCATTTGAGTACCAGTGCTGGATATATTCAGTATGTGATTTTCGAGGAACTTTGAGAGTGCCATGGATGTTCCATACATTGCCATACCTCCTATTGCGCTAAGCATGGCTATGTTAAACCAGACTGTTTTGAAAAGTCCTCCTTGTCCAACCTTGATTGCCAAGGCGTTGATGGCAGAAGTTATTATTATGACAAACGGCATCATCATTGCCATAAAGTGAGGATCAATTGGACTAAGGGTTAGGGCATTGTTTGAGATCTGAGTTCCTGTGACCATGGCATTGAATATCTCGATTAACTTGTTCATTAAACCAAAGATTGCCATGGTCAAAGCATGAAGCACTAAAATGATGGTCTCAAATGTTCTTGATGTCTGTCTTCTTTTTGATCTGAGCTCGTTTAGTTTTAACGATATCTCTGAAACCTTGTTTCCAACTTCGTTCATATTTGAGCCTTTGAGCATCGCATTTG
>JAGWGO010000276.1 GCA_028867395.1 Nitrososphaerota archaeon
TTGGTTGAACTTGAACTTCTTCGTTGGCTATACCTGTAATCCAACCTTCTGTTATTGCACGTTTAGGATTGATGAACATATTTTCCTTATTTTTGTTTTATTATTGCCCAAACTAAAGCTCCACTCCAGCCTATTAAAGACCATCCCAACAAAAAGTTCAACACAAAAATAGCAGTAACTTGTTTGTGCCCCTTTATAGAAGCGACAATAGTTGGAGTAAAGTAGATTCCGAAAAAAATCAGAAATGCGACAATATTGGCAAGTATAGACATTATTGGTTCTCCGCAAATCTTATTGCTGCTTCAATGGCTTCATGTGTAGTTTCCGATCCAACCATTGCGAATTCAAAGTCTATATGTCCAACTTGATCAAAATATTTAACCACGTTAAATGAAAGTGTTATTTCATTTATCCCTTCAAAAGTTATCAAACTATCCATTCGATTAAAATATCCTGTTAGACTGCGGCTTACTGGTTTATCAACATTCATCCATACCAGGTTACCGGTAGTAACAACTTCGTGAAACTTTGCGTAATCATTGTTGTTCGATATATTGGTTTTAATTTCCACCGTCTCTTTAACCGGTTGAGTCCACGCCAGACTAAATGCAAAAGTTGGATTAGGTGCATGTTTCGAAATAGTAACACTAGTTGAAGTAAACTTAAGTATCGTCTTTCCAGTTTGAATTTCAAGAATAGTTATATTCATTTTTTGAATAGAGATAGTGTTAAATCAATATTATTTTGAATTGCTTCTAATACGTATGGATCTTTAACTATTGGATAGTTAAAATCAACATGCTTTGAGATTTTACGTGATGGTGAATAGCTTTCTGTAGCCTTTGTGTACATCTGACCACATATGCCTGCCCACACTGGACCAGAACTATCACAACTATCCAAGGCATTGAGATTAATCAATGTTGGGATTTCCAATGCTGGTCCAGCATTGAGACCAAGATAATGATGATACTTTGTGAAATTAAAATTATTCATTTGCTGAAGTAAGCAAGTTGCAACAACTCGAGCATATGATTTTGGAACTTTATTAAGGGCATTTGGAATACCAAGAATACTCATTCCAATGATATCAATATCGGAATTATACGAAGCCCAACTATAAGTCTCTACCCAATCTCTCCAATTTCCGGTTTCTGATTGAGGAACAAACATTGTTTGGAACCCAGCCATCTTAACAGCTGGAATTAATGCCGAAGCAGCATCAACTGTCTTTTGTCCAGGCTGGAAAGGATAATCAGGTAGAACGATTGCATTTGCTTTGCATTTTTTACCAAGCTCAATTAACTTTTCCGGATTATAACTTTCACCAAGCTCAAATGCGCCATTATCCATAATCTTGAATTCTGAACGACCAGCATAGAACTCAGCATACTTCTCGTCTGTGTCAACGAGATGTGCCAACACAAGATGCATAGAAGATTGTGAGGCATAATCTTCGAGATAGGCGGTAGGAGTGATGATACAAAATTCAGGTTTGCTATTACGTTCAAGCATACACAATAGCTCCATTCTCGTTATCTTCGCTAA
>JAGWGO010000053.1 GCA_028867395.1 Nitrososphaerota archaeon
TCAAATGCCTCATAATACAATGTATTATTGTTGGCGTTTGAACCCCATGTCCAAGAGTCTTCCTCTGTTGGGTCTATGTTAAGCTGTGGATCGTTCATGGTCAAGAACACTGCAGCATTCTCTGGATAGGCTGTTCTATCTGGAGTAACGCTGATCAGGTTGCTTGGAATTCTATCAAAAGTCAGGTTGACGATTTGATCGCCGCCTGATGCTTGATAATCAACTGTTACTGGAGTTGGAAATCCTGAAAAGTCTTCTAGCTGGATTACTGGCCATGCTGCCGATAAGGCAGGAGCATATGCCTGACCACCTACTGTACCAGAGTTGAGAGTTTTGTTCTCTCTAACCACATGCTCAAAGACTGTTCCGTTACCAGAACCAGAAAATGTACATGCGTTTGAAAGACCGCCAACTGTGATCTTTGATCCAGTTGTGGATAATCCTTTTCCACCAGTGACTACAGCTGCTTGTGCAACTGTGAATCCTTTGGTTTCTGCACCAAAGTCAATTCCAGAAATCTGTCCGGTGCCACAGAATACACCAAAGTCGAGTCCGTGACCGTGTAATGGTGCAGTGTTGCTTGCAATTTCAGCCTGAGTTCTATCAGCGAAATAACCATACCAGTTACCGTCTGTACCCTGAAGAACGTGCAGTCTCTTACCGTTGACTGTGACCACTGGTTCACCGTACTTCTGGTCCAATCTACTAATGTTTGGATCAGAAATTACGACTTGAACGACTTGTGGACCAGCAAAGTAATTGTTGTACTGCGAGTTCTCTGCCGAGACAAACAAGTTTGGATGCGAAGCTACTTGAGCGTGTGCTGCTGGCATTGTGTTTGGCAATGCAAATGCAACAGTGCTGGCAAGTAGTATCGTTAATAGTGATAGACTAGTTACTTTACGTAGTATGTTGTTGTACATAGTTATTGTATTTTTTGCAAGATTTTATCTATATAAGCATAATGGACGATTTGTTCAGTTTTTGTGTGAAGATCATTTTATTTTGAATCCATGAGATGGAATCATGAATATTTCGCAAAACCATGTTGCAAAATTTACATTTTGGACCATTTTTTGGCGATCCTTGCAATATATCACTGCCTTTCCCGCACAAGTGTTGCGATTCTGTTAGCTTGCAATGTTCCGTCAACAAGCAAACTCGGTACAATCTGCTCCACATCTTTGGACTGCTTCATAGCTTCACCTTGTACTGCGTCGGGGACGAACCGCATCCCTCTAGCCAGTATATTCCTAGCCGCATTGACATCACGGTCAATGTGCAAACCACAATTAGGACATCGTATCATTCGGTTCTCTTCGAGGATCTTTTCCTCACATATCGAACACTTTGAGCTTGTGCCCTTTGGGTTTACATAATTTACTGAAAATCCATTATGCAAGTTGGACTTGCAATCAATCATCTTTTGTAATTTGAATCTTGACCACGAGTTTAGCCTAAATCTATACCAAGTACCTTGACCGTTTCCCTTTCTGTATAACTTGTTGATACCACCGAGGTCTTCCATAAAGATTTGCTTTCCTGTTAGTGCAAGGGTCTTTGACGCTTTGTGCAGAATTGAATCTTCCATATTTTTCAGTTTTCTGCCGTACTTTTGTTTTAGTTGTTTCTGTACCCTCGCATCATTTCTTGTAAAATGAGATAATATTTTTCGATATTTCATCTTAATCAGCACAATTCTAGACATGTCAAAGATAGTGACCTTCCCCGTGTTGTCAATACAAGTTGCATTCTCCAAGTTCATATCTATCCCTACATATCCAGATGGTTCCTTCTTTCTGATTTCTTTTGAAAAAGATATAGAAATTGTATTATGAGTGAGAGTAGCATTACCGAATTTCAAATTAGGTTGAGAAAGTATCTTCGATGTATAACTGTTAAATGATAAAATTACAAATTCTCTAGGTCTTGTTGGGATTCTAATACGATTATCAAACATCTTGTAAATATAAGAGTCTACTATGAGAAAATCTTTCCAAACTCGGGGCGGTTTTGCGTTGGGGTTCTTCTTTATGGTTTTTCTGTATGCTTTGAGCAATGCATGGGCCTTGAATACTGCCATGTTGATGTAGCTTGTATGGAATCCGTTCTTGAAACTTGGATAAAGCTCATTTCTTAATCTCAATTTCGATGTAATCTTTTTTTCAATTCCTATCCTGATCACCTCGTTTACAATGACTCTAAATTCTTTCATTAGATCACACAATTCAACGCAATCATGAAATTGTTTGATAGAACGGACAGCAAGCAACCAGTAGAATTGCATAATATTCAATAAAAATACGAGGTAATGTCATAATCTGGTTTGGGTCTTATCACATGATTTAGTAAAGATATTCGATTTTTGACGATTTACTGTCTCTCGCGCATAAGTGTTGCCATTGAAAACAGTATGACTGTGGTAACGCAGAGTATGGTACCCACAAGAAACAGTATGATCGATGCCATAAGAGAGCCCAGAAAAATTACCTGCTTGTTAAGATACGCGTCAAGGAACTGGTATCCCATGACAGACCCTGCAATTATCAGCGCAATGCCTGGAAATCCGTAAAACGGAATCGGGTGCTTTACTGAGATAAATTTCAGGGTGTTCATCAGTACCACCACTCCGTGCGGCACGGCATTTTGCGTCGATGTTTTTCCATTGTACGATATTGTAATTGGGACCTCTGCAAGTGCAAGACCTTTGTTTGAAATCTTTAGCAGGATTTCGGTCGAGACCGACATACCAGTCTCGGTAGGATGGATTGAATTTATTGCACGCTTGGAATAAGCTCGAAAACCCGACTGGGCGTCTGACACCTTGAAATCAGCTCCAAAGTTTGCAGCAGATGTTATAATCTTGATTCCCTGTTTTCTGTATCCTGGAGTGTTTGAGCTCTTGTCTAGGAACCTCGAGCCTATCACGACATCGACATTGTTTTCCTGCAAAGTGTTTACCAAGAGCGGAATCTGTTCTGTCCTGTGCTGGCCGTCCCCGTCGATTGTAACCATTACATCGGCATCTTCCTGCCTTGCCCTGTCAAACAAGGTAATAATCGAAGCTCCATATCCCTCATTTTTCTTGTGCGATATCACATGAGCTCCTGACTCCTTTGCAACCCTGGCGGTACTGTCAGTTGAGCCGTCGTCGCATACAATCACCTTGTCTGCATACTGGAGGGAATTTTTTACAATATCCCCTATTGTTTTTTCCTCGTTGTATGCAGGGATGCAGACAAGCCTCATTTCCAGTACAGATTCTCCCTGTATCTTCTAATGTAGTTTTTGGTGGTATCATCTAGCATAGAAATTCCGATATCCTGTTGTAGTCCCACAGCCCGCACCTAGCATTTTTAACCTTAATTGTACCTTCCTTTTCCATCTGAGATATCACGTGCACTGCAAAGGGGAGCGCGCCTGTTGCCCCGGGGGAGTTGTAGTTTAGCACGTGGATAGAGTTTTTCCCGTTTTTTATTATCGCGTCTGGGACAAACGCCCCCGTACTGTCAATTACCGATGCGCGAACCCCTGCAGTTCCCCTTGAATGAAACTTGGAGGGGTCAATCCTTGGGAGAAACTCCTTTACTCTGTTTATCATCACAGTCTTTGATAGAGATGAGAGAAACTCACTTGTTGCAAGCGAGATAAATTGCGAGTCAAAAAGCATTCTTGCGGCACCAGACGAGAGCATCTCGACAAGCTTTGATGGAAACTCTTTGATGTTTTCAGTAAAGTTGTAGCCGTAGGGCGAAAATACTGGTACTGCGTTTGGCCCAACCTCGCACCTCCCATCGTACCGCACTATCCAGTGGGGGTCAAGGAAGGGGTACTCGGGGTGCCTTGGCACGGAATATACCGAGACCTTGGTAAGTTTGTTGTATATATCGTCTGCCTTCCAGTACTCGCCACGGAAATGAATGTCGGTAAGATCTCGCGCCACATCCATTGCATGTGCAATGTCAATTGACATGCCCCCTGCTGCGTTGATTACAAAACCTGTTTCGATGGTATCTGAGTTTGTCTTTATCTCTACATTGTCCTTCTTCTCTATCTCTTCCGCCCTTGTGTTTAGGAGAAATGTTGCGCCGTGTTTCTTTGCGTCTTCCATCAGCGATTCTGTGAACCTGCCGTAATCGACGGAGCCGTCCTTTGTGCATAGCACCGCATTCTGGCACCTGACCTCCGGCTCCAGCTTTTTTGTCTCGCTTCCGTCAAGGAATTTTATCTCGTCTTTTTGCAGTCCGTTCTGCTCTCCCCACTTGATGTACTTTTCAAGCCTCCTTGTCCCGTCCTCGTCAAGTGCTACCTCCAGCACCCCGTCCCTTTTGAAAGGGAGGCTCTTCTGTTTTGCATACTGCCCCCACATATCAAACCCAAGTGCCGCTGCCCTTGCAAAGAGTCTCTTCTTTTCAGGGTCGTAGAGGAATGGCGCGTGCACCTTTCCGGTATTTCTGCTGCTTGTGTGGTATGCAACCTCGGGCGCCTGCTCAAGGACCAGCACTTTTTTCTCCGTTAGCTGCGATAAAAAGTATGCAAGCGACGTGCCAAGTATACCGCCACCAATTATAGTAATGTCTGACTTCAATTATGTGGGATAATCAGCGGGCCGTTCAATAGGTGTTTTGATTGCAAGGCATGATTGAGACTTTCGTTTTAAGAATGCTTGGCAGTTCCTACCAGTTCTATCTCTTTTGTGGAGTGGCGCAAGATTTCCTCGATGTTTTTTGATTTTTTCTTTGGAAGTATTATTCTAATCCAAACGCTTCGCCGTTTTCAGTGACATCAAGATACGTGCCTTTTCCCAGTGTTATAGTTCGACACTGGTAACTCTTGGGTGGAAGGTGTCGACGATATTATGCAATTGAATTAAAACCCCATCTTGAAACATCCCGTAATCATGATTACGTTCTAGGGCTGTCGGCCGTTCTTATGGATGTTTTTTATCTCTGAAAAGGCACCAGCATGGGAATGCGTTATATGCGAGATTACCTGGTTTAGCGCCTGCTTGTTCTGCTCAGGCAATATGGTAGTGTGGCTTTGCACCACTCCCTGTCGGAACTGCTGGAACTGCAGGTTTTGCTGCATTACAAACGACCTGTACTGCTCCATCGATGACTTGAGAGAGTCGGTGCACTTCTGCATAGCAGTCCTGTTACCTGACTCTTTTGCAAGCTGCCTGCATGATTTCATTGCTGAGAGTATCTGGTCCCTCTGCTGCTTTTCAAGCTCGTTTCTCTTGTGAACATAGTCGGATATCTCGTGCCCGATGTTTATCTGGTTAGAGTCATCAAAGAACATGGTCTTGTTCGAGTCTCCAAAGTCCATTGTCTTGTTTGAATCCTCGAAACCAAACCTGTCCTTTTCCTGATAGTTGTCTTCAGAAAAAGCTGGAATCAGCATTACTGATCCCAGCAATACTACCGCAGCAACTAGTCCTGTGTTTCGCATCCTTTTTTTGTTTTGTGTCTTTTGATAATTAAGAATCTGGAAGTATTGCTTCGCAATGCTTAAATCAATTTGCAACTTGGTGCAGTAAAATCTTCCAAGTCATGAGCCCTTGAAGCAAGAGCACTTTTTTGACCTGTGGTTGTGGCACCCCACTAGCTTGTGATCCCTGCATCCGCATATTATGCATTTTTTGTCCAACCGATATCGTTCTGAATAATTTGCCTTAAGAGTTTTGGTCAAGGTCATCGCAAAACTAATCTTTGAGTGAATGCAGATAGAATACCGATGAGGATAGCGATTGTCGCCGTTCCAGCAGTCCTGCTTGCGGTGTCATTTGGCCACGCATACGGCGCCTTTGACTCTGGCGGCAACTATTACTGCAACGCATCTAACCTTCCGCTTGAGGAGACAATCTACAAGTCGTCGGTTGCAAAGATTGACGGTGACATGCAGAATTATCTCTCGCTTAACCCTAGCGCCACCGACAGGGAACTTCACACGTATATGATATCCGACCCGTCGGTATCGCAGCCATACTCCGTAATGGAGCAGTCAAAGGCCTGCCTCCAGTCAAACGGAATCGATCCTGAAAGTGTTGCATTTCCAAGCTCGCTACTCCTTGAGGTCTTTGCGGCACCCGAGTTTGGCGTGGTCTCATCGCTTGTGCTCGGGGTGACCCTCGCATCAGTGATAATGCTCCAGAACAGGATAAACAGGTCTGAGCTCTTGAAAATTTAGGAAGCCCAGCCGCGTGCCACAAGCTTTGCGTATACAGCTTCTGTAACGCATGCGGGTCGCTTGTCAAACTTGTTTAGTGCCAGTTGATATCCTGTCAGACACTTGACATCAGATGGTGCGACTCCTGCTGATACTTGTTTTTGCGGTGGCTCGATTGCTTTTGCTGTTGTCTTCCCTGTCATATTGGCGCCAGTCTTGGTCGCGGTGACATTTGCAGACATGTTCATGCCGGTTGTAAGCGGGGCACCGGTAGCGTTTGCCATTGTACCTTTTGTCATATTGGCGCCAGTCTTGGTTGCTGTCACATTTGCAGACATGCTGACCTTCGCTTGCGTTGGAGAAGATGTTGCGTTTGTCTTTGCGGTAGCGTTTGCAGTAGCGGTTACGCCGGGCACATAGACCTCGCCTGGCTTGCACGGGTGGTCGCCGCATATCTGGGTGTACGGGTGGGATGCAGTTGTCGGAGTTCCTCCGCCCATTGCAGCAGACTGGGCCGATGCCAGTCCGTATCCAAGCATTGCGCTTGCAAACAGGATTGATACCATAACAGGAATTAGCTTCATAACTTTAGAACATCTTCATCGTTAAGATAAACCTTGAGGTACATATTTCTGTTCATATCTAGGTTTCCTGTTCTCCGTGTTCAAAATCGGTCGTCATGCCTAATTCCTCATATTTTCTTAATTTTTAATTCGTTTAGGAAAAGTATCGAGTATGTGGACTGAGCGTAATATTACTCCTTGATAGTCCTTAGAATAGATCAGATCATAATATTTCTAGCACTCCTTCCATAAAGGGTCTTTTGTCATTACATTCAGTTCGGGTCGTATCTCATAAAAAATACTACTAGCATATCGATAGCTTAGCATTTGTTCCGCATACTGTGACATAGTTAATTGCAGTAGATAGTTAGCCAAGATATGCAGATCTTTTTCTGTATAATTTGTACTTAGTGTTAACCAATCACAATTTTCCCAGTCTAAGTACCAACAGGCTTTTTTTATTTTGTTGAGAGATTCTAAACGCTGAAGTGCAATTTTTGAGCTTTTTTTAATTTCAGAATAAGATGAACGATATTTTATCCCGCTACCAAGTTTTTTGTAGTTCTGAACAATGATATTATACACAGCTTCACTAAGCTTTTCTGTTTCCTTATCAGCTTCCTTGTATAATGCAGTCAGCTTAGAACTATGAGATCCATATTGCGAAAATGCTTTCCAATTTTCTTTTTGTATGGATTTCTGTTCACTAATATGATTTCTCAATAGATTCATTTTTACAAGCTCCTCTTGTGCTAAAATTGCAAGTCCCATACATGATACAAATCGTTTTTTTCCATACAATAATTTACAATCATTGAGGATTTCACCTATGTGTTCTCTACTTTTATTGAACCCTTCAACTAGTTTCTTAATTGGAATTAATTCAGTCATTTCTAAATTACACCGAGGCTAATCTTTGGGAAAGTTCTTGTGAAAATCTCCTTATTCGTGGTATTATCCCTACTGTACTACTAAATGATATACTTCTTTGGATGGGCTGACCTATTGGTCTTCTTGTAAATAATTGCAAATTAGGAATATTACCCCTAAATTCATTATCTCCTAAAAGTAACAAAAAACCGTATAATCCGTCAAGCTTTTCATTTATCTCTGTTTTCCTTGTTGTTATGTTATGAACTGTAGAACGTGGATATGACCAAGTCCCATCAGGTTTGGGTTCGACATAAAGACATGACTCACGTTCTTTTTTATAACTGTCATAAGCTGGTTTGTTTTGTCTTACCAACTGATTAATGTCGAGAGTTCT